>JADFXK010000146.1 GCA_015233625.1 Deltaproteobacteria bacterium
AGTTGTTCTTTGTAGGTGGGATTCCTCTCCAGCCAGCCGAGCGGAGTAATCATTCCAAAAATCAAGGCCAGTTCGGCATGGACGGTGATCTTGGATTGGACAAAAATGGTCATCTTGTCTGGTTTCAGTCCCGCGGCCAGCCAATCGATAATCATATCCCGAATGGATTCATTGATAATTTTTGTGTTTTCATATTCCGTCGTCAAGGCATGCCAATCCGCGGCAAAATAGAAGCATTCATAATCTTCCTGCAATCGCCTCCAATTGTCAAGGGCACCGGCCAGGTGGCCCAGGTGTAATTTGCCGGTAGGACGCATCCCGCTGACGATTTTCTTCTGTTTGGTCATTAAACTGCTCCTTGAAAAGTTTCAACTAAAGGGTGAGCCGCTGGTTCATAGCTACTGCCTGGTATTGCAGACAATAGAGAGTTATCTCTACAAGGCCCACCGCTTCAGGTTGGGGTTACCTGAGCAACAGAGTGCTCAAAAAATCTACCAGTGGAAAAATCGTATTGCCGATAACATTTGTGAACATGCCCAAGCCCACGATGATCACCAGACCCAACGGTTCAATTTTGGAATAGGCCCGGGCCAACTCATAGGGCAAGATGCCGGTAATAATCCGACCGCCATCCAGCGGCGGCAGCGGAATGAGGTTGAATATGGCCAGACTGATGTTAATCACGACCGAGATCTGGCACATCTCCGCCACCGGCCGGATCAAGCCTGCAGCCAGGAATTGCGGGGCCATGGGGTAAATGAAGGCCAAGAAATGGAATAGCAGGCTGCTCAAAAAGGCCAGCGAAAAATTGCAGCCCGGTCCGGCCAGGGCGACCCAGAGCATACCCCGCCGGGGATTCTCAAAATAGTTCGGATTGATGGGCACGGGTTTGGGCCAGCCAATGGCCGCGTGACCGCCGCTCAAGAAATAGGAAATGGGCACCATTAGGGTTCCGAGCAGGTCCAGGTGCTTCAGCGGATTGATGGTCAGCCGCCCCAGATCCCGGGCGGTCGGGTCCCCTTGCCTATAGGCGACATATCCGTGGGCCGATTCATGCAGGGTAATGGCCAAAACTCCCGGAACGGCCATGATCGCAATTTGTTGAATAGTGTTAGTTAGGTTCATGTTGATCAGTATCCACTAAGATGGTCGGATATGCCTGTCGGCCGAAAATTGAAAGCACCTCAAGGTTTCTCGTTATATCAGCCCATTCGGAAGGCATTCAAGAAAGCTGAAAAACTATGAATATGGCCTGTGTCTACGAGCCGGTTCTTAACCTCTTCAAAATACGTTTGCGGCAACAATGCCTCTGGATTGTTTTTTGAGTAAGTTAGATTCCGGTTCTTTTCCAGCAGCATCGCCCTGAGGTATTTCTCGGCAAACTGCGCCCGATTCTTTGCCACTGGTGGATACGCAGGCATCAGTTCTGGATCAAGGGTAAGAACGTCAAAAAAATTCTGAAACATCATAGAGAAGAATCAAGAGTTGTCTATTTTATTCCCTTTATTTCAGTCACATTATCTAGTTAGTGAAAGCTTGCCGTATTCTTCACCCATCAAGACATGTTTATAGTCATCATTGTTTTCTTTTGGAACTGTTAATTTGAAGTCAACCTTCTTCTGAAAAATCAATACAAAATCTGAACCTCCAAATAAGAAATATCCGAGCATATCTCCCTTTTTGACTATAGTGCCAACTTTGACAGTATTTTCGAAATTGACTGAGGATACCTGCGACATTCCAATAGGCAATAATGCAACTAAGCCGTACTTTTCGTTTTCAATGATTACACAACCCCGTGTCTCGATGTTTTGCCACCCTGGAGTGTTCGTATCAACAACGTACTTGTTGATTTTTGGATCCCATGTTGTAATACCACCGGCAGCATCATCGCTCAAAATGAGGCGAACCTCTTTTATTTCTCCATCAATTGGAAAGTGGTAGCGGTGATAATCGTTTACATCGAGAAATGTATGCGTTAGTGTTCCGTTGGCAAAGGCATTCTTGTAGGCACTTTCCTCACCAATAAGTACGGCTACAGACCTAAAGACTTTAGATTTGATTGTAACGCCTTTCTTATGGATTATATTAGATTTACTATCTATTTTCCACACTCCCTGAGGTGTTGAGTCGGCAGGTGATGATACTATTGATGGATCATGCGGGGATGCGATGGGACGTTTGTCAGGAGATTTAAGATACCTTGCAAAGAAATCATTGAAGGTTCTCCATTTTGATGGATCTTCATACCAGCCCTTATTCAATCCAAACCTTTCATCTACGAGGGCTTTTTTGTAGTATTCATCCTTCCATGATCCTTCTTTACTTAAATACGTACCCCATTCTTTCACAAAATGAACCAACCACGTACGATATGGCTCATAATATTGAAGTGAATTATTATAATAACCTCTATTCTTAAGTTTAGGAAGCGGTTGATCATTAATAAAATAGAAATAGTCCAGACTCTGATCGATCTGATCGTACAAACTGGAATGCGGAACAATTGGCAGAATTGACCAAGGCATTGCTTTCGCAGCCCAATCTATGAAAGCATAGTACTCTTCTAATGTCTGTGCCGGATTTGTTGTTTTGTCTGGGTTAATTTTTTTTGCCATTTCAATAGAATCTGTCAGCAGCTCTTTTAATTCTGAATTATGCTCTACCATAGTTATCAGTTGCTGCGTAATCGGTTCATGCTTTGGTTGTGCCGATTTGATATCCTGTGCCAGCACATTAAGACTGAGAAGTAGACACACCGCTACAGTTGACAAAAGCCGGGTCAAAGCCTTTTTTGTTTTCATAAAGATTCCTCCTTCTGAAGTTATTATTTTTTTGATTGATTCTGTTGATGGGCGCTACTCAGTCCATAGACATGAGTTAAGATTAATACTTATGTTAGCCACATTCGTTATTGTGCAATAATTCGTCTAGAAGAACTTATGAAATCATTATTGCTTGTTTTACAGATAATACATCCATCATTGGCCTTATTGATGACATATCAACTATACGATCTATAAAATATAATTATCAAATGACCGAAAACCCTGGATAATCTGGTTTATGGCCTGTCAACGTCGGACATTCATACCTCAGTTTGCGTCCCTGGAAAGAAGACCCCCATTTTTTGGGCGGTTGCCGGCAACAACAAATAAGCGCTCTCGTAATTAAAATTTTGAACATGTTTTTCAATTTCCTGAAACTCCCGATTGAATTTAGCCTGGCCAAGGTGTTCCTTAAGTTCCTCCAGGCATTCATCGGCATTGACGCTGTTTTGGGCAATTAGATGGCCCAGTTTAACTATAAGATTGGTCACCTTCTCCAAATCCACTCCGGCTTCAGGTACCGGCTCATTGTCTGCCTCTTGAGCGGGACGGCTGTCCGTCCAGCCGTGGATTGACTCCACGACCAGGCGCAAATCCGCACTCACGTTATCCACCAGATGTTGCAGATCTGCTTCCCCATCATTAACCAGGGCTTGTTCCAATTTACCTGCCGTGACCTCCAGGCTCGAAGCGCCGATATTGCCTGACACTCCTTTCAAATTGTGAATCAAATACCTGGCGGCCGACCTTTCACCTCGATCCAGGAAAGCCTGCACCTCATCAGGTAATTTGGCGAAGTCCGTGCAGAATTCAACCAGCAACTGCTGATAAACAGAAATTTTGCCACCGGTTCTCCCCAATCCGGACCGGACGTCCAGGCCGGGAAGACTTACAGGGAACGTATCTTCCTTCCGGCTTTCCCGTTCGTTAGGACGCTTCACGGCGTACCCTCCGATCCTTGGTTTGATCCACTTCGCCAAGGTATTGAACAAATGCTTCGGATCGATGGGTTTGGCGACGTGATCGTTCATCCCGGCCTTAAGACACTTTTCCCTATCCCCGGACATGGTGTGCGCAGTCATGGCGATAATCGGCAACTTATCGTAACGACGGTCTTTTCTTATGATTCTGGTGGCCTCATAGCCATCCATTTCCGGCATTAACAGGTCCATGAGCACCACATCAAATTCCGCCTCCCGCAACCGGCCCAGCGATTCCTGCCCGTTTTTGGCCACCTCGACTTTGAAGCCTGCCCCTTCCAGAAGCTCCATGGCCACCTGACGATTAATCCTGTTATCCTCGACCAGCAGAATCCGTCCCCCGCGAAGATTCTCCACCGCCGGAGTCCCTGGCTCCACATAAACGGACTGAGACTTTCTATCTGTGTCTTTGCGAAAAGCCTCCATGATGGCATCGAGCATGGCCGAGGGGAAGACCGGTTTGCTCAGAAAGGCATTCGGAAGCAGTCCTTCTGACTTCAGTCTGATGGCTTCATGGCCGGACTTGGTCATCATAATGATGGGAATCTGATGAAAACCGGGATCATCTTTGACCCACCGCATCATCTCCAGCCCGTCCGAGTCGGGCATAACGGAGTCTATAATGATCAATCCATAGGGGTCGGCACCCGTCTCTGGGGCTGTCCTTTCCAGTTCTTCAATGGCCGCCTTACCGGAGTAGACCGTGGTAACTCGAAAGAAACATGATTCCAGATAATATCGCAGTATTTCACAAGCCCTGGCATTGTCCTCAGCCACCAAGACCTTAACGTTACGAATATCGGGTGGAAGGTAGACGCACGTTTCGGGACGTTCTGTTTGCCGGGCCAGGACTACGGTGAAGGTGAAAGTTGACCCGACGCCGGATTCGGACTCTACCTCTATTTCTCCGCCCATCATCTCCACCAGCCGCTTAGAGATAGACAGGCCCAATCCCGTCCCTCCATATTCACGGGTTGTGGAACTATCGGCTTGGGTGAACGGCTGAAATAATCTGTCTAGTTGTTCCCTGCTCATACCAATTCCGGTATCCTGGATGGAAAATCGGAGCTTGACCGGATCCGAGGTACTGCCCTGGCTGACCAGCCCCACCGATATGACAATCTCTCCAACGTGAGTAAACTTAACCGCATTGTTGACCAGATTGGTGAGGATCTGCCCCAGTCGTAAAGAGTCGCCCACCAGATTCCGGGGCACGTCCTCAGAGATAAAAAACATGATCTCAATGTTTTTTTCGCTCGCTTTGACACCCACCATGCTGACGAGACTGGCCAGAACCTCATTCAAATTGAAGTCCACGGATTCGAAATCGATCTTGTTCGCCTCTATTTTGGAAAAGTCTAAAATGCCGTTGATAATTCCCATCAGCGACTGAGCCGCCGAGATTATATCATTAATATAATCAAGCTGTTTGCTTGTAAGTTCAGTTTTCAACGCCAGATAGCCCAGCCCGATAATCGCGTTCATGGGTGTCCGGATCTCGTGGCTCATGTTGGCCAAAAAGTCGCTTTTAGCCACATTGGCGGTTTCAGCGGCCTCTTTGGCCTTGGCTAGCTCAATCTCGGCCCGTCTTTGTTTCAAAATGTTCCACATCCCGGTCATGAAAAGCCTGAGTTGCCGGGCATCGGAATCAACATAAGGCTGCTCTTTGTTACCTACGCCGGCCACGGCCACGACCTTGTCATTATCAAAAATAGGCACGCCCATGTGCCTGATGATTGGGAAATGCCCTTCCGGATAACCTCTCTTGTCAGGCAGATTTTGATAGTCGTTATGGATGACGGTTCTTCTTCGGCGAATGGAATCCGCCCAGACCCCGGCTATATTTATCGAATAGTGAGAAGTCTTCTCAGCCTGACATTCTTTCTGGACTTCCCTCGACCAGGTGTATAATTGCAGGGTCTCCTGATCTTCATCAACAAAATGCAGATACCCGACTTTACTCCGAGTCAACCTGACGCACTCTTCCAGGGCAAAATCGGCCAGGGCGGTTTCGGCCAAATCCCGCATCTGGCTGAGCCGGAGTAAGGCTTCAAGGCGTTCTTCATTGAGCTTGAGGGCCGCTGCTGCAGCCTTTCGTTCGGTGATGTCTTCAAAGGCGACAACGGCTCCCGTTACTCTTCCATCTTCTATGATCGAATGGGACGAATAGCGTGCGGCAAAAGCGGTGCCGTTCTTGCGCCAAAATATGTCTTCACCGGATACGGCGGCCTGATTTGACATCAAAGTTGGGTAGATCCGGCACGCATCAATAGGACTAGCCGATTGATCGGAACGGCTCTGAAGAATTGTCTGATGCATATTCCGGCCCAGCAATTCTTCCGGCGTGTAGCCGAGTGTTTCTGCGCCGGCCCTGTTTATGAAGGTGCAATTCCCCCCCAAATCGATTCCGTATATCCCGTCGCCCGTTGATTCCATTAACAGGCGAACATGGTTGCCCAATCTTGTTTGCTCCTCCAGGGCCTTCTTTTGCTCGCTGATATCGGTGATCGTCCCAACGTATCCAATGACCTGACCGGCTTCATTGTTCTCGGCCACACTCTGATCCAGAATCCACGATATCGTGCCATCCGGTCGCTGAAACCGATACTCCAATGCAACTGATTCACTTTCTTGCACACTTTTATACCATTCGGCAAAAACATGAGCCCGGTCTTCGGCATGAATCGACAGAGACCAGCCCTTCCCAGCCGCCTGGTCCATAGACAGACCGGAGAGTTCCTGCCAGCGGCGGTTGGCGTAGACTAAATCCCCCTGGGCATCAGTCCGAAAAATACCTACCGGCGACACAGCCGCCAGCGTCTGAAATAGTTGCTCACTCTGTCGCAGTTTGGCCTCCACTTCCTCTCGTTCTATTATGTCCTCAGTCAATCGCTGATTAATCAGGGAAAGCTCAGCCGTTCTTTCGGCCAGGGCCCTTTCGAACCCTTCTATCGAATGTTGCTGTGACTCCGCAAATGAGTTGATCGCCCGGTAGAGAGTTCTGAATTCATCCCTTACGGTCTCCTCCGGAACTCGGACGGACAGGTCGCCTTCTTCCATCTTCCTGGCTGCATCTGCCAACAAAACCAGGGGTGAAATAATTTTTTTCGAGGTCAACCAGGTGATGATGATGATTGAAAAGGCCGCGATAAGACACCCGACCAAAAGCATGGCATTTCGCGTCTCATAAATATCCTGGAAGGCCGTATCTTCTGAAAACTCGTAGATTACTACCCAGTAACGGCTTTTATCCATCGAGTCAAAGTAGATCCTTTTGAATGCTTCTACGTACCCTCGTTCCTTGTGGTATCTGGCGGAGATATCCTTAGATTGAATTTCATGAGCTAATTCAGGATGAATGTTCTTAAGCTGGTGATTGTGACCCAATTCATGGCCGAATTCCTTTGCTCTGTCGGGGTGAAAAATGAAGTAACCGTCCCGGCCGATAACATATTTCTTAGAATAATTTTCCTTCGTCAGATTCTTGTTGAACAGGTATTTGCCGAAAAGGCTAATAATGATAATTCCTCTGACCCGGTTATGACCGTCGTACACCGGAGTAGCTATCCTGAATACCGGGGTATAAGGTGTTCGAATGCGATCGTGTTCCCGATCCAGGTTGAAATCAGAGTAATATATCTCACCTTTTTTGAGTCTAATCGTTTCTTTGACATAATCATATTCAGACTTGTCTTCAAGTTGCGCCCTTGGCATAATTCTTACGTTCTTTCCATCGAATTCGCAGCGGATAATCTCTTTCCCCTTTTCGTCTAAATAACGCAACTTATAGTATTCCGGGTGGTTCACCAAAAATGCAGTAAATATCTGTTCGAGACGCTGGTACCAGTATTCCAGCTTATCGCCAGTTAGCGGATCCAGGCCGGCATTATCTTTGGCTCTGATAATCCCCTGGACCGGGGGAGTGTCTCTGACCACATTCAAATCAGCCACTGAATTAGAAATTAAAGACTTTATTGAGAAAACATCCTTTTCCAGTTCCTGGTGGGTAACCTGGAGCAGCTTTCTCACGGTTAGAACGCTGCCCTGATAGTAGGTCGCCAGGCCCATTAGAAAAAGTGCTGCCAGGATAAGCGAGGTCAGGCCCGTAATGGTTCTCCCCCGGAACGTCATCCCAAACTTAAATTTGTTCATCGACACACCTCTCATTGCTGCTGCTTAATGGCGAGGTAACTTCCCGTTCTGATCAAAATTCGGCGGTTAGCACCATGCAGAATTGTTCAAACCATATCTATAAAAAGTATACGTATCGCGCGTGGATGTCAAGCAAACTCAGCTTAGGACATTACAGGTATTGTAACAGATCCGGCCCAGCCTGGATTCGAGGAAGTCGTCCTGAAATTGGCCGGAATCATACCGCCGAGATGAGTTCACGAGATGTTAATGTACCAGACGACCTTTAGAAAGGTCCAGATGGGGGCGGGGTTATCGACCCACTCATAGAAAGAAGCCTTTCCCTTGTTTTTATGGTGTCTTGGCCGCGCGTTCCTTGGTCGTCAGGGAATGAGAAGCCTGACAAAACCGCAGTCAACCCGCCATATTCACTTTTTTTTATTTCTGGTTGCAGACCAAAGAATTGATGTATTTAATAAATTGCATATTGACAGTTATGCAGTACAATAATAGAATACTTCCGGGACCCATGACGCTTATAATCAGCATTAATACTTTGCTCTCAAACCGGCTCCCTTGCCGGGATTGGCCCTTTCCGAAGCAGGCGCCAGACACAAAAAGATGCTCTATCGGCCCGATGCCGCCGGCTTTAGAAAATGACGGGACCAAGAAAATATAGAATCTTTCCCGATATGATGATGTTGGCCGTGTTGACTCTTGGCTGGATTATTTTATAATAAATTAGGATAATATTCTAATCCCCGATGGAGAGATGTCATGGGATCGAACAAAGACCAGGCGCTTTGTAACCTTAAACCTGCCCGGAAGGCTAAGGGCCTGTCACAAGTCGAACTGGCTGCCCGGGTGGGCGTGAAACGCCAGGCCATTTACGACATGGAATCCCAGCGCTACGTACCGAATACCGCCCTGGCCCTGCGGCTGGCCAAAGAGCTGGACTGCCGGGTGGAAGATCTCTTCACCCTGGATGAGTCCGAGAATGAACTGACCCTAACCTTAGATGAGGCAGCCAACCCGGCTGACTCCCGAGTCTCCCTGTTTAGGGTGCGCCAACGCCTCATTTCCTATCCGCTGGATAACAAATGGCTGTTGAGCGACGGTTTTCGGTCCGCCGACGGCTTGCTCAAACCCGATGGCCGGACCGTGACTTTGCTCCAAACGGAAGACTATCTGGAAAAATCGGCCCTGCTCCTGGGTTGCGACCCGGCGTTCGCCCTACTGAGCGCCCACGTGGCCCGCAAAACCAAAGAGGCCGGAGT
>JADFXK010000147.1:0-5258 GCA_015233625.1 Deltaproteobacteria bacterium
CAATCAGCACACGTGCTCATTCCATTTGCCGTGCAGCAGGTTCTGACTTGACACCACGAACGCTTTTCACTCTGGCGGCATCCAGCGCATTTTCCTTTCAGATAAGCTCGGCAGGCGCCACAGTACAAACCACAATAAGCCACTAGTTCTGTATTCACGGACAGTTCGGGCACGCAAATTTCCTTTCTGATGTTCCGGGTTAATTAGCGGTTTTAAGCACCTCAACGATCGCCTGGTTATTGAACAATTCCTCTGGCTTGAAATCCTTGTACAACATACCGTTGGCGGCCAAGAATTCTTTTAGATTTTTCAGATAGGTATACAGACCGCCGCCGTTCATGTTCCTGGCCAGTTGCGTCTTAGGGTCATGAATACTGACCGCATTGAGCATTTCCTTCAAATCGTTTTCAGAGTAGGGCAAGTCGCCCTGAAATGTCTTTTCATTTAATATTTGTTGATATTCATTCCAATTTTTCGGGTCCCTGGTCCACTTTACAGCTGTTATCCAACCCTTGAGTATCTTGGCCAGGTCACTTGGGGGCAGTTTCTCCAAGATATCGGTCCGGGCCACGAAGCCTTCGGGAATGCACCCGGGATATTGGGCGCTGGTGGCCACCACCTGGCCATTTCCTTTCCGCTCCGCCCGCAGGGCCTCGGGATCATAATCGACTATCAGTTTCATGCGACTGGCAATGAAATTGTTGGCCAGGGCATCCGGCGGCAGCTCGATGATGTTGATGTCGGCCAGTTTGAGACCGTTTTGAGACAGATACTGATTCAGAAAATAAGTAACTGATGGTTTGTCGAGGTAAACACCAATGGTGGTGCCTTTTATTTTGTTTAGGTCAAGATTTCTTTTGGCAATTATTTTGTCACCACCATTTGACCAATCCGTTTCCCCGATAATCCTGAGCGGAACGCCGTCAAGATACATGCCGACCCAGCTTCCCATCATATCCAGAGCAATATCAATGCCCTTTTCTTCAAGGGCGGCATTCAGCTTCTGATTACTGCTAAAATTGACAACCTCCACCTCAACCCCCAGGCCCTTCCAAATTCCCTTGGCCTCGGCCACATTAAGTGGTGAAAAAGCGGCCCAATGGACCATGCCGATCTTATAAGCCCTGGCCTGGGCCACCCCGGTAACCACAAGAAGCAAAACAATCGTCAACGTCAACCGCTTCATGGTGTCTCCCTCCTTCTGGCAAAGCCTGAAAAAACGACATCCGAATAATGTTACCGCCTGGCGCCCATGCTCCCGGCCCATCTTCAGCGAATGCGTGGGAAAGTCCTGAGATAGACCAGCCGCGTATGAAGGCAGTGAAAAACCACGAAAAGCACGGCTATAACAATATAACACCATGAGCGGTAGGGTACCGGGAAATAAAGCGAATCGCCAATCAATCCGATACCTGTCAGCCAGAGGAGCGGGGTGTAGGCCGGAGCTAAGAATCCCATCAGGCTGGTACTCCACGCACTCTGTGGAAAATAAAGCTGGGCGACCCAGGCCGAAAAGTAAGCTAACGTGCCGGCAAGGTAAATCACCAGTCCGGTCATTTGGCTGGGCGTGGCAATATGTAAAGGCATGAATACCGGAAGCACGAAGACCAATATCCGAAAGGTGTTTTCACCATACACGATGACGGGTGGAATGTCCTTCCAAAAGTTTTCATCAGAGTAGGCTCTGGGCAATCTATCCGCCAAAATTGCATTCCAGATCATAATCGGGATGGTGAGTAGAACGCAACCGGATAAGTACATTGCGATTGAAGCCGTTTTCATGTATGCTTTCCATGCCGTTGGAGTATCTATTGAAAAATTTATATCTCGCGAGGTCGTGGTCTAGAGGCCATGTTAACTTTTGAGAAATCGCGGCGATTTGGGGGTCCCGCTGGCGATCATATTTCATTCGATCATATTTCATTATAGATGGGACCGAGCGAGCAAACGGTCTGTTGTGCTCTTGACCATGGGAACCAAGGTGTCGACACAAAATATGCTTAGTAGAATCAAACCTAGATACAACTGCAAAGCTACTGGAAGGCAATGTCTAAGTATCTCCATCACGTCGCCGTGGTAGCAGACAAAAGCATGAGGTATGGTTAACATCAGCATGATTAAGCTGAACGCAATGTACTTATTAAAAGACCTGGACACTATAATCAGAACCATGAGGAGCGATCCTGTCAGTAGCAGACCATTCAACCATGCCTTCTTGTGAAGCGTTATCGACTTTGCGAACGAGTCCAACTTATAGGGTTTAGAAGCATATACGCCGATCAGGTCTATGGTGGGCTCGATGTGAAGTATCCAATCTTTCATTATGAACAGGCGCTTGAACGCATAGTCTGGGTGTCTTATTAGATAATTGGCGTAACACGATTTTCCAGACTGCTTGACCCAGACGCGAAACTTCTTCAGTTCCGGGTCGGTGTAAAAAGCACTACTGTCTTCGTATACCCATTTATCTGTACGGCGGATCAGGGCGTCGTTGACCGGCATGCCACATTGTTTAAAATGAGCGAGTAGGTTATCGTCCACGAGAATCCTCTTACCCATTATATTGAAAAATGAGAATTCCCATCGATTATTGTCTGGATTAAGATCCACATGGTCGGCAGAATAATTGCTAAATAAGAAAGTGGAGGCAAATAAGAAACCCAGTAACAGTGCCCCGATATTTAGCTTTGTACCTTTTTTCAAACTCAACACAAAGATCAATATCATGACCAGACCCACGAATAACCCCAAATAGGCGTTGGTGTCTTTGGCCGATCCGAATAAAACGCCGGCTATCCCGGTCACCGCCACCAGATAACGAGGTCGATTGTCACAGGTCGTCATTATGAACATTAAGCTACATAAGATGGCAAACAGAGAGTACGAGATCGACTCGCTCAAGATCACCGTGTTCCAAAGTTGAATGTCCGGAAGTAAGGCTAATCCAGCCACGGATCCAACCATTAAGGCTTTAAGCAACCAGTTTTTCACGGCGCCGGCCATAGTCAGCCCCAACATAGACCAGGCGCCCATACATAGCAACGTCTGGAAGATGGTAATTGCCTTAGGGTTACTGTTTAGCATATGGTAAAATAAAGGAATAGTCGGCGGGCGAGACCCGAAGTAAAATTCTATGGTCAGGGGAGATTTTTTTGCATTATCCAGGTATGACGGACTGTCCGGCAGAATCATCGGAGCATGGACGACAAGGTTCAACAGGCATCCTGCCAAATACAAACACAGAATAGCTACAATTATAGCGTATGGCAATTTAAAATATCTTCTACAATTTTCCATTGTTGAATTGCCCATAGTGGGATTAGTCTTACCAAGCTGCCCCACAAAGTAAAAGTGGACCGGGTTGGCGAAAACTGGTCTATTCTCCGCCGTCTTATTGTAACATTTATAGAACTCCAACTGGCCAGGGCCGCCGACCCCGGAATGTCCCTCGGGTTTCCCAACAGGTTCGATGAGGCTGGTCACTTCACCATGATTATCTCCGACCATACCAAAATCGCAGCTCTATAATAGATGGGACCGAGCGAGCAAACGGTCTGTTGTGCTCTTGACCACGGGAACCAAGGTGTCGACACAAAATATGCTTAGTAGAATCAGGCCTAAGTAAAACTGCAAAGCTACTGGAAGGCAGTGCCTGGGTACCTCCATTACGTCGCCGTGGTAGCAAACAAAAGCATGTGGGATGTTTAATATCAGCATGATTAAGCTGAAAACGATGTTAATATTACAAGACCCGGACACTATAATCAGAAGCGTGAGGAGTGATCCTGTCAGCAAAAGACCATTAAACCACGCCTTCTTGTGAAGATCTATCGACTTTGCGAGTCGGTCTAACTTGTATGGCTTAGGAGCATAACCATCGGTCAAGTTTATGGCAGGTTCAGTATGAAGTATCCACTCCTTCGCCATAAATAGCCTCTTGAAGGCATTATCTATATTTTTTATCAAATAATTAGTATAACATGATTTCCCGCACTGTTTGACCCAGATACGAAATTCATTCAATTCCGGGTCGGTATAAAATGCATTATTGTCTTCGTGTGCCCACTTATCTGTCCGGCGGATCAGAGCTTCGTTAACCGGCATGCCACATTGTTTAAAATAGGTGAGCCGTTCATTGTCCACGAGAATCCTTTTTCCCATGATATTGAGAAATGAGTATTCCCATCGGCTCTTATCTGAGCTAAGTTCCACATGATCGGCTGAATAATTACTAAATATGAAAGTGGCTATAAACAACAAAGACAAAATCAGCGCTCCGATATTTAGCCTTTTACCTTTTCTCAAATTTAGGACAAAGATTAATGCCATGACCAGACCCACACATAACACCAAATAGGCGTTAGTGTCTTTGGCCAATCCGAAGAAGACGCCTTCTATCCCGGTCACCACCACCAGATAATGGGGACGATTGCGCCAGGCCGTCATCATAAACATCAAGCCACAGAAGATAGCAAACAATGAGAAGGAAATTGATTCGCTCAAGATCACATTGTTCCACAGTTGAATGTCCGGAAGTAAGGCTAATCCGGCCACGGATCCAACCATGAGGACTTTAAGCAACCCGCTCCTCACGGCGCTGGCCATACTCAGCCCCAACAGAGACCAGGCGCCCATACATAGTGCCGTCTGAAAAATCGTAATCACCTTAAGGTTACCACCTAATATGTGATAGAAGAGAGGGATGGTCGGCGGGCGGAACCCAAAGTAAAATCCTATGGTCAAAGGAGAATTTTTAGCCATATCCAGGTATACGGAGCTGTCCGGAAAGATCCTCGGAGTATGGACGACAAGAGTAAATAGGCACCCGGCCAAATACGAACATAGAATCGTTGCGATTATGACGGATGGCAATCTAAAATATTTTTTGTAATTTTCCATTTTTCCACTTCAATTCTATAGAATCTTCCCAACTCCACTTGGTCAAGGCCGCCGACCCCGGAATGTCCCACGGGGTTTACCAAAATTAGACCCGAATTTTGAGTCGGCCGGGCAGAACCTCAAACGTGGCCGGGAGTTGGCCTAAAGATTCTCCATCCACGTCCAGCAAGACCGTGTCATCGCTCCAGGCGGCCACCCGGCGCCCCTGGGTGAAGTCGATAAGTTCATGACTCAGGTGTGTTCCCCGGTAAAGTCGATGGATATTGGTCAATACCTCCCAGGTATTCAGGTCACCCACACTGATGATATCGAAAAGACCGTCATCCATCCGGGCCCTGGGCGCGATGCGTATCCCTCCG
>JADFXK010000147.1:5268-9183 GCA_015233625.1 Deltaproteobacteria bacterium
TGCCCATCCGCGACGGCCACGTTTCTGGTTTTAAAGGTCACCGGCTGGTTCTGGTCGACCTGGATTGATACGGTCTTATTTCGGTAAACAGCCAGCGTTTTAAGGATGGCCAGGGCAAAACAGCCGAACCCGCCCCAAACCTTTGAAGACCGGTTGACCAGGGCATCCACTTCCCCGCCCATCCCGAAGCTGGCCACGTTTAAAAAATATCGAACCTGAATGGTCCCACTGTCCAGGGTGTAGGTCAATTTGCCCACGTCCACAGTGCGCGCCGTCTGTCCGACCAGGACGTTCAGGACCTGATCAATCTGTTTGGGATAGCCTAAGGATTTGCCCAGATCGCCTCCCGTACCGAGGACAATCAGACCCAACTCAGCCCGATGACTCAGGGAACTCTCAGCGTTGATTATCCCGTTCAGGACTTCATTGGCGGTACCATCTCCACCAACGGAAATGACATAATTGAATCCGGCTCGCACCGCCTCTCGCGTCGCAGTGATGGCTTCATTCGGGCGACTGGTCACAAAAGCGGTCATTTCGGGGAAAACGCGCCGCAACCGCTTTGCCAGCCAGGGCCACTCCCGGCCTGTCCGACCATTGGCAGAGTTAGGATTGACTAGGACAAAAGGGGGGAAGTACTTTCCAGCCGTCATATTTAGCCCGCGCAAAGGTAATCCAGAAACGAGACGTCCGGCCTTACCGTTAATCGGGTCCGGGTAAGGTGGGAAAACTATGTCACGGTCCCGGTTTTCAGTCAAGTACTGTTCGACGTAAGGGGAATGGAAAATGAAAACCGGTTCTATCATTACGATGAGGCAGTTGGGCGGATAATTTGCAATGGGCGTTCCTTGGAGCAAAATTCTTCTTGAAATTTTACCCGGCTTGGGCTATGGTAAAAAAAATGAACGAACGTTCATTCATTAATGTCAAGATTCATCATCGCATTATAAAGAAGATGAAATTTGGAGGAAAAAATTGAAGAAATCAGACGATGTCGTAATTGTCACCGGTGTCAGGACGCCGATCGGAAGGTTCGGCGGCGAATTCAAAAATATCCGCGCCAACGAATTATTGAGTCTGGTTATGCAAGAAGTCATCCGACGGGCTGGAGTCGCCAGTGACATCTTTGATGACATCATCATGGGTGATTGTGTCCAGGCGCCGGATGAGGCCAATACCGCCCGGACCGCGGCCCTCAAGGCAGGACTTCCATATCAGATTCCGGCTGTGACCATCCAGCGGCAATGCTCCTCGGCCATGACGGCGCTGGTCTTTGGGGCCCAGCAGATCAAGGCCGGGGATTCCGAAGTCGTGCTGGCCGGGGGGGTGGAATCCATGAGTAATGCCCCGTATGTCCTGAACACGGCCAGGTGGGGGCAACGTCTTACCCACGGTGAAATGACCGATGCCATGTGGGAAATGCTCCACTCCGGCAGCCGCGTCCTGGGCAAGGCCATGATCATGGGCGAGACAGCCGAAAATCTGGCCGAAAAATATAACATTTCACGGGAAGATCAAGACATCGTCGCCCTTAGAAGCCATGCCAATGCCGAAGCGGCCATCAAGGCCGGCAAGTTTAAAGAAGAAATTATGCCAGTGCCCATCCCAGGCAAAAAAGGCGAAATCCGCCTGGTGGATACGGATGAACATGTGCGATTGGGCTTGACTATGGATGACCTGGTCAAGCTGAAACCGGCCTTTAAGAAAGACGGCACCGTCACCGCCGGGAACTCCTCCGGTCTAAACGACGGGGCGGCCGCGGTGATCATCATGCGTCGGTCCAAGGCTGAGGAACTGGGCCTGAAACCCATGGCCAGGTTCGTGGCCGGGGCCGCGGCGGGAGTCGAGCCTCATCTGATGGGCTATGGCCCGGTGCCGTCAACCCAGAAAGCCCTGAAAAAGGCCGGCATGACTCTGGCCGACATCCAGTTGATCGAACTTAACGAGGCCTTTGCCGCCCAATACCTGGCCTGCGAGCGCGGTCTGGATCTGAACCGGGAAATAGTCAACGTTAATGGAAGCGGCATTGGACTGGGCCATCCCGTGGGCTGCACCGGCGTCAGGATCGTGATCAGTTTACTGTATGAAATGAGACGCCGCAATTTGAATGTCGGCCTGGCCACGTTATGCGTCGGCGGCGGCATGGGTATGACCACGGTTTTCGAACTGGAAAACTGATCGGCCTGACCGCCCGGACATTTTGGACGGTTCAGAGACACATGTCCGGGACTAGGCCGGCCGTTGCCGGGCCAGGTCCCCCGGAAAAGTGACTAGCGTTTTCAGATAGACGCGTTTACCTGTGGTTCCCAATTCTCCGACTCCCAATTCCTATCGACTTATTGAGCATCTCCGCCCAGGGTTCGCGCCCTGGGCCGGATATAATCAGCGCCTCCGACACGCGACCACAGGGGAGGTGATCTTGTTGTTCATGAATGGAGCGGCTATTTCTTCCTAAAGTGACCACGACCTCCCATATTTCCGTCCGATTACTTCCGATACTATGTGGAAGTTGTATCGAGACTGCCGGGGTTCTCTGTCGTAGAACTATCAGATCCAGGTAAGGTAGGCTGGCTGTCGTTCCTGGTCGAATATTCTTTCAAGACACAGATGTGCTCAGCTCGATATTCCCCTGGCCGCCCTTGGGCCACCCTAAATTCAATGAAATCACCAGGGCTGGGTACTTGTTCCCTATCCCTAAGCTGATCTGCATGCAAAAACACCTTGTTACCTCGACAAGTGGCAAAACCAAATCCTCTCTCGGCGAAGTACTTTATCGCCTGTCCCCGCTCGATGCTGCCTATTTTCAGATAATCACCGCTGACTTCTTGCACACCCGGTTGATAGGGGTGGATTTCGGCCGCCACCAATCCCTGGGAATCAGCGGTTACAGTAAATTCGACAAGGTCCTCAGCTTTTATGGCCTTCAATTTTGCCTCGCTGGGAAGGAAAAAGAATCTGATCAGATCGGCTTCATCATCTTTAGCCACGATATAACCCATGTTACCGTCAAATGTTTCCACTTTGCCATTCAACCGGCTGCCCATAACGACCACCGATCTAGCTTCCAGATCTTTCTTTCCCTGCTTGATCACAAAATTCACTTCATTCTGCTCGGCCGGCTTAGACCCGACGATGTGACTATAGTGAAACCACATATCTCCCATCTCTCTATTCTCTTTGAAATACCTAATGTAGCCAAAGCCTCTTTGCTCATTAAGTGACTTAATCTTGCCAAATAATCTTCTGGAGGGTGTGGACGCCTTTTCGGTTTCGTTTACCACTGGAATCTGTGGTTTAGGTTGCTCCTCATCATCATCGGACGGACCGGTAGCCAAAAATTCACCCTTATTTGCTTGCCAGAATATTGAACTGTAGGGGACCTTATCTTTAATTCCTTTTAATTGCAATGTCTTGAATTCACTGAAGTATTCATCATCCTCACGTTCTTGGCTAATCCCTGCTTTCGACTTAATCTGTGTGGTGTTAGCACCATTATAGCATTTCCTGTTGATGAGTATGGCGTTGCCACGGGCTTTATCGCAGAGGCGGGCAGCGATGTCCCCGGTGGTCCCGAGATAGTCGTACTTTCCATCCGCCGTCTCAATTCCAAAAGCATCACCATAGGCTATGCCAATTTTGCACGAAATTCCCTTGTCTGAATCCCTCTTTCCGGATCGCAGGGACTCTTGCAGGTTAACCGCCGCCTGGATGGCATGCGTGGCGTTATCGAAAACAGCCATCACAGCATCACCGTTAAATTTTAGGACCTGGCCTCCAGACTCTTCTATTGTTTCAACGGCAACCTCATAGAAGTAACCAAATGTGGCAATCCATTCACGATCGCTCCGTGATACCTTGTACTGAGTTGAGTTATAAATATCAGCAAATAGGAAAGTCTTGTCAGTTCGATGGGAT
>JADFXK010000148.1 GCA_015233625.1 Deltaproteobacteria bacterium
TAGCACCCAGTCCTTTTGGAGGATAAAGCCGGATCGGAGCAATTCCCGGTCGGTGCGGTCCCAAATGATTATTTGGCCGGGTGGGATGCGGCAAAATTTGACCAGCCGTTCGGCCAAGGCCAGAGCCGTTTCTGGGTGGGTGGCCAGACCCCGGCCAGCCAGGGCGTTGACCTTGATGCCAACCACGTCCCGGCTGGAAAACAGAGAGGTCCAGGCCTGGCCGGGATCTTGTTTGTCGGTCGCGGTCATGACCAGATGATCCAGGGCTTGCGCGGCCGCGGTGGTGGAGACCTGGCCATTTCCCTCGATCAAGCCGGGGCAGGTAACCAGAGCCACCCGGGCCCGATCCCGGCCTTGTCCCGCTATGGACGAGGCCAAGGGTAGGAGTAAGGTTCCGACTCCGGCGGCCAGAAAAGCGCGACGGTTTATCCTGGAGTTGGTCACGGCTTGTGGTCTCCCCAGATCACGGCGGAAAAGGAGTAAATATCCGCGCCTTCCTTCCAGGCATCCGGAGGCAATCCGGCTTTTTCGCAGGTTTGCTCTAAGAACTGGGTGCTAGTCCAACCGTAACGTTCCGCCACCTGGGGCAGCAACAGGCCGGACCGGCCGCCCTTAAAAATCATCAGTCCATCCCGGCCGACCTTGATGGTCGAAATATCCGTGACCTGCTTCATGGGCGTCAGGACGGATATCTCCAGGTCCAGGTCGCTGAGTTCATCTGGTTGAACAGCCGGAAAGCGGGGATCGTGAAGAGATGCCGCCACGGCCATATCCTGGATGCACTTGTATAAAGGGGCGCGGGCGACCACATAGCCGATGCAACCACGCAATTTACCTTTCTTTTCCAGGGTGACAAACGCCGCGCCGGGCTTCTCCAGTTTGGCTGAAGGAATCTCCGGCTTTGGCAGGGATTCACCCTTGACGGCAGCCGCCACGTTCTTCCTGGCCCAGGCCAGTAGAAATTCCTTTTCCGATGGGGTCAAATACTCTTCTTCCGATCCTGGCTGGGTGGATTTCGGCTCTTTATTCTCAGTCATGACATTTTTCTCCTGCTTTTTTGGGGAAGGACTACCGGGCTGGGTTTTCCCGGCGGCAACCGGGTCTGTTGATCTCCAGAAGGCGGCCGCGGCATAGCCGACCACCCGGGTTTTGTCCCCGGTAACATCACCTGAGTTGGCGTATTTCAGCACGTCGGCCCGGTCAGCCCCCAGTTCGGCGCAAGCCAGCATGGCGGTAACCAGGGGGCCGCCACCGCAAGCCTCCACCTTACCACTAGTTAGATCAGCCGAGAGGCTCACTGGTTGATATTGCCGGACCGCGTTAAGGAGCATCTGGTCCAGGGTTACGGCTCGGGAGTAGTCGTGGAAATGGGACAGGTCGGAGGAGGCCACGATGAGGGTGCTGGAGACCGCCCCGGCGGCCTTGATGGTCTTGACCAGAGCCGCGGCCAACTCCCGGCAGGCGGGGAGGTCCTGGGATCCCATGACCAGGGGGACGATATCCGCCTGAGGCAGGGTCCTCTGAACAAAGGGGATTTCTATTTCTACCGAATGTTCTTCAGCATGAGCCGGGGGATAAGCTTTAATCCGGGTGGACGCGGCCACCAGGCTTTTGACCAGATCTCGGTTGACCGGCACCACACCCAAGGGGGTCCGAAACCCGGACCCGTCAAATATCGAGGTCCCCTCAAACGGGACCCGATGGGAAGGGCCGATAAGGATGACATGCTTATACTGTTGGCCCTGAACTGCTTTAAAGGCGTGGCCGGCCACGGGTCCGGAATAGGCATATCCGGCATGGGGGGTGAGGATTCCATAAATATGGCCCGGCTCGGAGATAGGGCCGGCCGCGTCCAGGTAACCATCGACTGCCCTGGCCAGGGTCGGCTGATCACTGGGATACCAGGTTCCGGCCAGGATGGGTGCCCGAATATTTTCTTCGCTCGGGCCGGCCGAAGCAGCCTCGTTTAAGGCGGCCATCGAGGACCAGGCCAGCATTAGAATCGTCACCCCGGTCAGTCTAATCACTTTGCCCAATTCCATTTTAGCCTCCATCGATTAGGCTAGTCCGACAGTTCCGCCAAGTCTTTATAGAGATCCAAGGCGGCGGGATTAGTCAGGGCGTCGCGGTTTAATACCGGTTGGCCATGGATAATGTTGCGTACGGCCAGTTCTACCTTTTTGCCGCTGATAGTGTAGGGGATGTCGGCAATGGCGATGACCTTGGCCGGGACGTGTCGCGGGGTGGTATTTTGGCGGATGGCCTGTTTGATCTTCTTGACCAGGTCCTCGGTCAGCCGGAACCCGGTCTTAAACTTAACAAACAGAATGACGCGGACGTCGTTTTCCCAATCCTGGCCAATGACAAGAGAATCGGCCACTTCTTCCACTGACTCCACCTGGCGGTAGATCTCGGCCGTGCCAATCCGGACTCCCCCAGGGTTGAGCGTGGCATCCGACCGGCCATAGATGACCACTCCGCCCGTATCGGTAATCTCGATGTAGTCACCATGGTGCCAGGTATTGGGATAGATCGAGAAGTACGCGTTATGATACTTTTGACCATCTTGATCGTTCCAGAAGTAAATGGGCATGGAGGGGAAGGGCATGGTGCAGACCAGTTCCGCCTTTTCGTTGGTGACGCTTCGGCCTGTGTGGTCAAGGGCCTCGACTTTCATGCCCAGACCTCTGGTTTGGAGTTCTCCTTCATACACCGGCCCAATGGGATTCCCCAGGGCAAAACAGGAAATGATGTCAGTCCCTCCAGAAATGGACGAGAGAACCAGGTCCTGCTTGATCTCTCGATAAACATACCTGAAGCTTTCCACTGACAGGGGTGATCCGGTGGACAGAATAGCTTTTAGGGCGTTCAGATCGTACTTTTGCCCCGGCTTTAGACCGCGCTTCTCGATTTCAGCCAGGTACCTGGCGCTAGTTCCGAAAATGCTGATTCTTTGGTCTTGAGCCAACTGGAACATCGCCCCATCATCCGGATAAAAGGGCGATCCGTCGTATAGGACAAGCGTCGCTCCGCCGGCCAGGGAGCTGATCAGCCAGTTCCACATCATCCAGCCGCAAGTCGTGAAATAGAAAATGGTATCTTCGCGCTTCAAGTCAGTATGTAACATCAGCTCCTTCAGGTGTTGAATCAAAGTGCCGCCGGCGCCATGGACGATACACTTGGGCACACCGGTGGTCCCGGAGGAATACATAATATACAATGGATGGTTGAACGGAAGTTGCTCGAAGATAATGTTGAGACCGGATTGGGGGGAAAGAAAGTCACTGTAGTGGACGGCATTCGGGATCAAACCGAGGTCGGCCCGGTCTTCTGTATAAGGAACCACCACCACCCGCTCAATACATGGCAATTCCTTTAAGATTTCCGCAATCCGGCCTAAGGAGTCAAATGCCTTTCCGTTATAATAGTAACCATTGGCCGTGAACAAAACCTTGGGTTGGATTTGACCAAACCGGTCCAGTACCCCTTTGAGGCCGAAATCAGGCGAACACGAGGACCAGATGGCTCCGATGCTGACGGTGGCCAGCATGGCCGCGACGGTCTCGATCATATTCGGCATGAAACCGGCCACGCGGTCGCCTTTTTGAATCCCGGCCCGTCGAAGGGACGCAGCCAGCCTGGCCACTTGATCATACAACTGGGCGTAGGTGATGCTGATCGGTGGGGAGGATTCTCCCTTAAATACTAAAGCGACCTTGTCATCACGATATCTAAGGAGGTTCTGAGCGAAATTGAGTTCGGCGCCCAAGAACCATTCCGCCTCAGTCATCTTATCTAGATTCCGAACAACGGAATGGTATGTTTTTGAAGCGATGACATCGCCGAATTCCCACACTGCCGCCCAAAAGTCAGGTGCATGTCGGATGGACCAGGTATAGAGTTGGCCATATGAATCAATATCCAGCCCGTTTTTTTTAGTCACATAATCAATAAACTTTGTCATATTCGCCTGGCTGACTCTTTCCGGCGATGGCGTCCAGATCGCTTGTTTCATGTACCCCTCCCGGTTAGCTGCGTGCAGGTTAACTTGTTCATCGGGTTATCATACCTGGAACCGAAGGATCACTCAAGAAAAAAGAATTTGGCTTGACCTTTTTGATGTGGTTACCGGACCGGGTTGATGGCGGCGGCCTGTTGGTCGCAGCCCCGGCTTCGCTCTGGTTGTGGCCGCAATGCCGAGTAACATATTGTTTTTTTAGCCTATGTTATTCATTTTGCTTTTTCTTTCTTTTTGTGGTATGGCGTTAAACACGCAACACGCAACCCTTAACTCAAAGACGGATCATTGCCATGACCGGATTATTCGCCTACAACCTGGCCCTGCTCGGTTTTTTCATGGGCGCATTGCCCTATTATTTAGTTCGGGATTACCGGACGGGCCGATATCGAGAAGCCGTCCCGGAGAAATTGGGTTTGAGAATGAACCCCAGTGTGACCCGGCTAAAAGGGGCTCGTCCGGTCTGGTTTCACGCCTTATCGGTGGGTGAGGTCATCTCGGCCAAACCGTTGATCAGGGCTTTCAGACAGAGGTATCCCGAGGAAGTTATAGTATTTTCCACCAATACACAGGGTGGCCAAGAAATAGCCCGCCAGATCCTGGCCGAATGGGTGGATGGATTTTTTTTCGCCCCGCTCGACCTGCCTCATGCCGTCAATCGGGTGGTGCGGCGGCTTCGCCCCAAACTTTATGTGTTAATCGAAACAGATATCTGGCCTAATATATTGCACTATCTTCACCGCGACCGGATCCCCGCCGTATTGATGAATGCCCGCATGTCACCCAGATCGTTTAACGGCTATCACCGGGTCAAATCTTTTATCGGCCCTGTGCTGCGATTGTACGACCAGATTCTGGTCCAGGCCGAGGTGGAACGAAACCGCTTTGTCGCCCTGGGCGCGGATCCCCGCCAGGTGCTGGTGACCGGTAACCTCAAGTTTGACCAGGAAGCCCCATATCTGACGGCCCAGGAGCAGAGCCGACTCCGGCTGGAATTGGGCATCACAGAAGGACGCAGAATCGTCTTGGCCTCCAGCACCCATGACCCGGAGGATGAAATCATCCTGTCTATATTTGGTCAGCTTGGCCGAAAACACCCCGGCTTGACTCTAGTCATCGCACCCCGCGAAAAAGAATGCTTCGAGAGCACCTATCGTCTGGCCAAGAAAAAGGGGTTCGTCACGGCCAGACGGACCGACCCTGGACCTGGAGATGACGAACCGCAGGTATTAGTTTTAGACACCATTGGTGAACTGGCCAGGGTTAGTGCCTTGGCTGAACTGATTTTTGTCGGTGGGAGCCTCGCAGATCACGGGGGGCACAATATACTGGAAGGCGCAGCCCAAGGCCGGCCCGTTTTGTTTGGCCCGATTATGTACAATTTTAAAGACATGGCGGCTAGTATGGTCCAGGTGGGAGCCGGTATCCAGGTGCCTAACCCCGAAGAGCTGGCCTCAGAGCTGGATCGACTGTTGACGGACCCCGAGACGGCGGCCCGGATGGGTGAGCAGGGGCGGAACTTCTTTTTTGAAAACAAGGGAGCATTGGAAAGAAACCTGGAGGTACTGGGAAAATTTTTGGCCACCGGATAAATGAGCTGTTCCATCGGGTGATCTCGGAAGAAGGTTCCGGGCTGACGGTGCATATTCTAAGGGTGTTGCTGACCCCGATGGCCGGGTTGTACCTGGCCGTGGTCCGGCTGCGGGTCTGGGCCTATAGGTGTGGGCTTTTTCCGACGGTGCGGCTTAAAGTCCCAGTAGTGAGCGTGGGCAATTTGCAAGTGGGTGGCACCGGAAAAACCCCCCTGGTCATTGCTCTGGCCAGGCAGCTTCAGAGGCGGGGGCTCCAGGTGGCCGTGCTCAGCCGGGGCTATGGGGGCGGATCCAAGTCCCCAGTCACCCTGGTCTCCGATGGGGCGAATATCCTGGGCAATGCCGCGGCGGTGGGAGATGAACCGGTCATGTTGGCTGAGGCCTTGCCGGGGATTCCGATCATTGTCGGGTCCAACCGCGCTTTCACCGGGGCCTGGGCGATAGACCATGTTCACCCCGACCTGCTGTTGCTGGATGACGGCTTCCAACATCTTCACCTCCATCGAGACGTGAATATCTTGTTGTTGGATGCCCGGCGTCCTTTTGGCCGAGGCCGAGTCTTGCCCCTGGGTATTTTGCGGGAACCGCCGCAGGCGTCCAGGCGGGCGGATGTGGTGATCTTGACCCGCGCGAACCGGGCCGATTCGGGTGACCAGCCCGAAAACATGGCTTCTTGTGCCGTCCACTTGAGAGGTAAACCTGTTTTTAGGGCCAATCATCTGCCCATCGGTCTGAGAGACCTGGCGACTGGGGAGCGGAAAGGTTCTAGTCTGGTGGCTGGCCGGCGATTAGCGGCCTTTGCGGGTTTGGCTGACAATAGCAGTTTTTTTGCCACGCTGAGAGAGATGGGGGCGGAGGTAGTCCAAGAATTCTCCTTTCCCGATCACTATCGTCTTACCGCGACTGATGAATTTAACATTCGGACGGCCATGGACGCCGGTCGTCTCGATCTGGCTGTGACCACCGCCAAAGATGCGGTCAAACTATCAACGGATTTTCTAAAGCCACACCGGGTCTGGATCTTGGATGTGGAGTCGGTATTAGATGATGAGGAAGGACTTACCTCTCTGGTACTCAACCGGACAAAAGAATGACCTGACCGGCCTACCCCTATGGCAACAGTGGGCCTATGCCGGGATTCTTCTTTTGTCCCGGACGGTCGCCTTAATCCCCTGGCCATGGTATGGCGCGATGGGCCGGGCTTTGGGTTCATTCGCCTGGCGTCTGGACAAAAAACATCGGAAGATCACCTTAGACAATCTTACCACCGCGTTTGGTGAGCTGACGCCGGGGGCCAGGCGAGAGTTGGGGCGGCGGTGTTTTCAGAATATGAGTCGGGTGTTTTTTGAGGTCTTGGCGTTGCCCTGGATGACGAAGAGGGAGCTTATGGCCAGGGTTGACTATCAAGACCCGGAGAACATAACCAACGCTTTGGCCCTGGGCAAAGGAGGATTTGTCCTGACAGCGCACTTCGGGAACTGGGAGGTGTTGTCTTTGGCTTTGGCCGCGTCCGGCTGGCCGGGAGAAGTGATTGTCCGGCCGTTGGATTTTAAGCCGTTGGACAAATTTATCGACCAGTTAAGAACTATGAACGGTCACGCCACGCTCAACAAAAATCGGTCGGCTCGCGGTGTTTTGGCTGCACTGCATCGAAGGAGATTGATCGGGGTGTTATTGGATCAGAATGTCACCTGGCAAGAAGGCGTTTTCGTAGATTACTTCGGACAGCGGGCTTGCACCAATAAGGGATTGGCCCTGCTGGCTTTAAAGACAGGGTCTCCGGTCATCCCGATTTTTATTGCCCGACAAGATGACGATCGGTTCAAGATGATTTGTCACCCGGCTGTGGAATTAATCAGAACTGGTGACAATACCAAGGATATTGAAGAAAATACCGCCTTGTTCACCAAGATTATCGAAAACATGGTCAGACAATACCCGGATCACTGGTTCTGGATGCATCAACGGTGGAAATCCAAACCCTATGAAGCCTGGCCTAAAAGGTGAGGAGATAAGGCGCGGCGGTAGAGGTCCTCAGCCTGGTAAGAACTCCGGACGTACGGCCCAGCCGCCACCGCTTTGAAACCCAATCGCCGGGCCTCTGTTTCGTAGTCTCGAAATTCCTCCGGGGGAACAAACCTGACCACCGGATGATGGTCTTTACTAGGCTGCAGATATTGGCCGATGGTCAGGATGTCGCAAGCCGCCTCTCGGAGGTGACTGAACAATTCTAAAATCTCTGGAAAGCTTTCGCCCAAACCGACCATTATTCCTGATTTGGTGATTTGTTGCGGAGCGTTTTGCTTGGTGCGGTGGAGTAGCTTTAGAGACCGGTCATAATCCGCACCGGGCCTGACCTGTCCGTATAATCGAGAGATGGTCTCCAGGTTATGATTCAATACCGTCGGACCAGCCTCTATGACTACCTCCAGGGCTGCCTCATTCCCCTGAAAGTCGGGGACTAGCGCTTCCACCTTGATGCCAGGGCAAAGATCACGAACTGCCTTGATAACCGAGGCAAAATGAATCGCCCCGCCGTCGGGCAAATCATCTCTAGTGACTGAGGTGATCACCGCAAAGGAGAGATTCATTTCCTTGATGGCTGAGGCGACCAGACTGGGTTCGGCGGGGTTGAGGGGATGGGGCAGGGCCGCAGTCACGGCACAAAAGGTACAGGCCCGGGAGCAGTTGGGTCCCATGATCAGAAACGTGGCGGCAGCCCGGGCATAACACTCAACCCGGTTAGGGCACCGGGCCTCCTGACAGACGGTGTGCAACCCGGTATTCTGTAAGATGCCGTTTATTTTGTCCACTCCCAGCCCAGTGGGAATGGTTTTCCGGAGCCACGGAGGCTTTCTCAGGTAATCCCGTATCATCATTTCCAGTCAGCCCAACCCGCCGAGAAGGCCTAACGAATAGGGCCCAGATGTTTTTTATTCTCTTTCGGGAGTGGTCGCTTTATTCCCATTTTTCCGTCTACGGATGAGACCGGTCGGTCAGCACTCCGGTCCGGCGTCAACGGCATGGCTTTCAAGGAGGTTTAAGTCCTCCGGCGCGACCTGGGTGAATCGGAGCCCCGTGGTGTAGGTCCCCTCTGGCGAGATACTGGAATGGACCACCAGGGCGTCTGCCCGCACAATTCTTTCTTTCACGCCTACTTCTAATACAACCTCTGTCCCGTCGGGGATTTGACCATAAACCTCAATACTGGCCCCGCCACGGGATATATCCAGGGTTCGGCCAACGGTGACAGGTTGTAACGGGATCCCATCTTTGTGCGGGGTTAGGGATATAAGGCTCAAACAGCTAAACCTTAGGTGGCGGCGGCGGTCATTGTTTGGGGTGGTATCCATCGGTAATCCTCTGCTCTGGAATATTTGTTCCCGGGGCCGGGCGCGGCCCGTGGCGGTAAGTTGCTTAGAGCCCTTTTATAGAGCGCTTTTTCGAACCCGTCAAGACAATTATAACTGAGGTAATGGGGACTGGCCACCAATTTGGAAAGGAGAAACGGTCGGGTCTAATTTCGGCATTAAGATAATGCTGG
>JADFXK010000149.1 GCA_015233625.1 Deltaproteobacteria bacterium
CGCCTCCGGCCTCACCGGCCTTGATCATGTTCACGTAAAGTTTCGGAAAAAACTTGGGATGCGGCGCCATAGCATCAGCCAGGGATTTACCGCCCTCAACGCCTTCAATGACCTCTGCCAGCACCGCTTTAAAGGCTTTCTTAGGGGTTATTTCGTAGAGGATGGTCAGGCACCTGTCAAGCGGTAGGCCGGCATTGACCAGGGTCATCAATTCCTGGGTGAAGATCAACTGATCCTGGACATTGACCCGATTGAACAGATTGCCCAAACCCAGCGACCGGCCACCGCTCGCGCCACTGGAGGATTGGTTGATCTGCATGGGGATGAGACCTTGGGCCTGAATCTGAGACACCGCGGCCTGTTCCGAGTCGGCCTGGAGGCTGCCCTCGATGATCTTTCCTGCCCGATCTGTGGCTTTATATTCAAATACAGCCATATCAATTAGTTCCAGCACTTCCGGTCATACCGCGGCCCTGAGCCGGGTTGAACAGATGGTTCGGCCGCGGTCAGCCATGCCAGATTATCTTTCGCTAAATCGTAATCCGGGCACAGAGCCAGGGCCTTAAGGTAGTAACGAATAGCCTCATCAAATCTCTTTGACCTGGCCAGACAAACACCGATCTCGCCAAAGACGATGAACGACTTGATTTCTCTGGCCGCGTTCCGGTAGGCCTGAGCCGCACTTTCGAACCGGCCCAGGTCCTGATAAACCCGGCCCAATCCCAACCAGGCCGGAGCGTTATTGGGATCTTGTTTAACCGCCTGAACCAAAACACCACCGGCCTGAAGCAAGAGGGCGCCATCCGGTCCGGACTTTTGGTCGGTCTCAAAAGAATCAAGTAGCTGATAGCCGATCAAGGTACTCCGGGCAGACACATAAGGTTTCAGACAAACGCCTACCCCGGCCAGACAACCCAGCCAGACGACCACTAAAATAAGAATCCGCGCCGTTTTGTCCATGATCACCAGGCCCAAGAGCCTCTGTGCCCTACCCTTTTCTCTCGGCATCCTCTTGTCATTTCGAGCGAAGCGAGAAATCTTAAGATTCCTCACCTTCGTTTGGAATGACAAAGTGGGAATCGGTGTTTCTTTGGCTGCAGCCCAAGGCTCCGCCAGGTTATGCCGGTTTCATCTCAGTCTGTTCGGATTGACTTATCTGGTCCCGCCGAACCACCCCGATCAAGGCGGCCAGCACCAGAGCCAAGACCGCCAAGACGGCCAAGTGGAAATAGAAGAAACCAAAGCAATTAGCTAGAACGCCGGCCAGGGCCGATATTAAGCAGATTAACCAGATTGCCTGAACCTTGCTCCCGGTCAGGTGCGCCTGACGGAGGCCGAAGAGGCCCTCTCTAATAATGGAGCAGGCCAGCCAACATGAAGCCAGAAACCCCAAGGCGCCGGTTTCAGACCAAAGCTGGAGGTATTCATTATGAGCGTAATCCCATCTGGGGTCTGAAGGCGAGACTCTCCGGCGGCCGTCCAAGACCTGATTCACCGCCTGATAATCATAAGCTTTCAAGGTAAAAGACGCCAGCCCCAACCCCATCAGAGGGTGGTCTTCAATCATTCCCGCCGCGATCGGCCAACCGACGGCCAGCCTGGGGGAAATCCTCTGGTCGAAGCGGCCGGAGGTCAGCCCTTCGACCACGGCCCGGGCCTTGACCAGTACCGGGGCCTGCCCCCGCCACATCACCAAAGTGCCAATAACCACGAACAGGACCAGCGGCAGAATTAGGACAGCCAGCGGCTTCCGATCAAAAAAAAAGGCCAGCCAGACCAGAGTACTGGCAGAAACAATCAATCCGGCCAGCGCCGACAAATTCTCGGCGCACCCCAAAGCCACCAGATTTCCGGCCAGACAGGTCCACCCGATCATCTTGAGTCCAAGATTGGGGCCGGTCAAGGCCAAACCCACAGCCAGAGGCACCAAAACCATCAGGTAAGCCGCCACCGTGTTGACGTTACCCATTAGGGCGACCATCCGCCCAGCCCCGGAGGCCAGATCTTTTACCTGAAAAAGGGGATTCTCACCCCAATACTGAGCCAGGGCCAGGCTGGCGGTGATGATCCCGGCCAGGCAGGCGGCCGTGGCCACGGTGACCATATCTCCGACTTGCAGGTTAAGCCGGATAAGACCATATCCTATCAAGAAAAGAGCCAGATTTAGCCAACAACTAAGGCTTAAGGCCACAAATGACGACCCCGGCACCAGCAAACCGGCAGCCAGCAAGAGACAGGCCACCGGCCTTAACCAGGTCCATCCTCCGGCAACGGCCAACGGGCCTGGATCTTTGGCTCTACTAAAAATGGGGCCGGCCTTGAGCACCATCAGGCTCACCGCCGCCCCGGTCATCAGAAGTAAGGCGATCTGGACGAAAACAGTCTTAACTAACTGGAACTGATCAAAACTAGTCGGATCAATCAGCAGGGGGGTGACACCAATCAGAGCGATGGTCCCCCAGAGAACCGGATACCGACTGGTCATCATTCCATGGTCACCCGCAGCACCTCGGCCACCGTGCTCATCCCGCGCTTAACTTTATCCCAACCATCCATTCTCAAAGTCCGCATTCCTTTGGACACGGATGCTTTTTTGATCGTGTTGGAGGGCGACCGGCTAAGGATCAGGTCTCGGATTTCATCATCAACCTGCATCAACTCGTAGATGCCTGACCGGCCTCGATAGCCGGTGTAAGCACACATATCACATCCGACGGCCTCAAAGATGGTCGCCTGGGCAATATCCTCAGCCGTGATCAATCCCAACTCTTTCAAAAGTTGGGGTTCAACCCTGGCCGGCTTTTTACAAACAGGGCAAAGGACTCGGATCAACCGTTGGGCCATTACCCCCAGCAAGGCGGAGGAGAGCAGGTAATCTTCCACCTTCATCTCCAAGAGCCGAGACACGGCGCCGGCCGCGTCATTGGTATGGATAGTGCTGAAGACAAGGTGACCGGTCAAGGCTGACTGAATGGCAATTTCTGCGGTTTCGGCATCCCGGATCTCACCGATTAGGATAATATCCGGGTCCTGCCGGACAATAGACCGCAGCCCACTGGAAAAGGTCAATCCAATGGATGGTTTAACTTGTATCTGGTTCACCCCGGTCATCTGATATTCCACCGGATCTTCAACGGTAATGATTTTGCGTTCCGGGGTATTGATTTTTTCTAAGGCGGCATACAGGGTGGTCGTTTTACCACTTCCGGTCGGACCGGTGACCAGGATCATGCCGTAAGGTTTATTGATCATTTCCTCAAAAACGCTATAGGTATCTCCCGGGAAACCCAACCGCCGGAGGTCCAGAACGACCGAGCCCCGGTCCAAAATACGCATGACCACACTCTCCCCATGCAGCGTGGGGATAGTTGACACCCGGAAATCAACTTCATTATCGGCCACTCGCAGCTTGATTCGGCCGTCCTGCGGTAGCCGGCGCTCGGCAATGTCTAGCTTGGACATTATCTTAATTCTGGAAATCACGGCAGGTTGCAGCCGTTTCGGCGGGGCCTCCATATCGTGCAGCACACCGTCAATCCGGTAGCGGACCACAAACTTTTTCTCGAACGGTTCTAAGTGAATGTCACTGGCGGCCAATTCAATGGCCCGGGAGATGATCAGGTTGACCAGCCGGATGACCGGCGCCTCCGAAGCCATATCCTTCAACATCTCGATGTTGTCATCATTCAGGCCATGAACGGTCACCTCATCTTCTATCTGGCTGACTATCCGTTCCATGGAGCTTTTTCCGGCTCCATAAAGCCGCTCAATGGCGTCGACAATATCGTCCTGCCTGGCCGGGACAGGCTTAACCTTCATGCCCAAAGCCAGTTGAATGGCGTTTCGGGTATCGTGATCATCCACATTAGCCATAGCCACCACTATGGTCTCACCCTCTCGACAGATCGGGACGAAGGTGTTATATCGCATGAATTTCAAAGGAAGCGAGAGAATGGCTACAGGCTCCGAGGGAAAGTCCTCGGCCTTAAGTTCCTCGGGTTCTTTTCGATCATAGTGGCATATTCTTAATGGTTCAACCATGTGTTTGTTCCATGTTGTTTGGTTGCTTGTTGCTGGTTCCTCGGTGCTGGTTCCTCGGTGCTGGTTGCTCGGTGCTGGTTGCTGGTTCCTCGGTGCTGGTTGCTCGGTGCTGGTTATTGAGTTAACACACCAATTCGGAGCTATTAATTTGAAACCGGTAGCAAACAACAACTAACCAGTAACAAGCGACAAGCAACAAGTAACGAGTAACGAGTAACGAGTAACGGATCACCAACCTTTGCCCAGAATTACGGCTGGGATGGTCTTCAGCATGATCTTAAAGTCGAGCTTAAGATTCCAGTTATCAATGTACTCCAAATCCATGGCCATCCATTTGAGGAAATCCACTTTATTTCGTCCATTGATTTGCCAGAGGCAGGTCAACCCTGGTCTCATAGACAGTCGCCGCCTCTGCCATCTTTCATATTGCTCCACTTCTTCTGGGAGCGGGGCTCTGGGTCCGACCAGAGACATATCGCCTTTAAGCACATTCAACAGTTGCGGAAGTTCGTCGATGCTCATCTTCCGCAATAGCTTTCCGACCCTGGTCACCCTGGGGTCATCCTTTATCTTGAAGACCGGCCCGTCCATTTCGTTCAGTTCCTGCATGTCCCTTTTCATCTTATGAGCCCCATCAACCATGGACCTGAACTTATACAAAGTGAAGCGACGGCCATTCATGCCACACCGGGTCTGGGAGTAGATCACCCGACCTTTGGATTCGAGTTTAATGGCCAGGGCAATCAAAAGAAAAAATGGACATAATCCCGCCAGCAGGGCCAGGGAGGCGAGTTTATCAATAAGACTTTTGACCATTAGCGAACTATCATCACTGGGCCGGGTGGAAAAAGAGAGTAAGGGGATCTCGTTAAGGCTGGTGATGGAGACGCGCGCAATCACATTAGGGAAGAAATTAAGCGCCACCCGGGTATTAATGCCCACGTCTTCAAGAAACAAGAATGTCTCTTCCAGCGTGTCCAAGGTCTTGCGATTGACCAGAAAAACCACCTCATCCACCACGCTGCTTGACACAACCCGCTCAATATCCTCGATCACTCCTAAAAACTTATATGGCGCAATATCATTCTTTAAAGAGTTCTGGTCAATTCCGATGAACCCGGTAACGCGGTATCCCCACCAGCGGGTCTGCTCAGCCATTCGGGCGAATTCCACCGCTCGTCGATCATCACCGACGATAATCATATTCCGAAAGTTGTAGCCACTTTTCCTAACCCATCGACTAACCAGTCGAATGGCCACCCGGACCAGGATCAAAGCCAGAAAATCCAGGCCCAAAAAGATGGCAATAAACAACCGGCTGGCCACGAGCTGGAATTTAAACAGGAAAATGGCGAACCCCAGGACCATGCCACAGACGAAGATGACCTTGATTAATTCCTTAATTTCACTGAAGATAGGGGTTGTCCTGAACGAACGGTAAATCCCCATGTATTTAAATGTAAAAGCCCACACCGGAGCGACGACCAGCAGCATATACAGATAATGCTCCAGTGGAAAAAGCCGGTCCAAGCCCCGAAACAATGAGTTGCGGAGGCCATAGGCGGCAAAAAATACTCCGACGGTCACCCCAACATCAGTGATGATTAGCGCATTTTCAACTAATTTGGCCCGCTGTCTTAGCATATTCTCCAGTCCGGTACCTCTTGAGCCGATGCGGTTAAGGAGTTTCCATTATCGCGAAATGGTCACCGGATAGTCAAGTCCGAGACTTCTCAGCGACACTCAGTCCATGGTATTTCATGCTGAATTTGATCAGACTTTTGAGATGTTCCCACGTCGCCCGGTTTATCCCGCGGCCATAGCTGGCCCGCTGGTGGGCATGGATCATCGTCGCCTCGGGTAGATAAACCACACCCCAGTTGTTTCGGTGCATGGCCAGGCAAAGATCCACATCCTCAAAGTAAAGGAAAAAACGCTCGTCGAATAATCGGCCCTGGGGCAAGGCCGCTCGCCGAGCCATAAACGCGGCACCCTGGGCCCAATCGATCTCTCGCATGGTGTTGTGGTCCCAATCAGCCATCAAATGGTTCGATTCGACCTCCGGCCATAGCCTTCCGGCCCATCCGGTTCTTCGACAAAGCACTGTCCGCAAATCATAAAACCGACGGCAGGAGTACTGCAATTGACCGGTCGCGTCGGTTAGTTTTGCAAAAACGAGACCAATATCTTGGTGCCGGAGGAGCAGTTCTCGCATCCTGGCCAGGGCGCCGGGCAAGACCACAATATCCGGGTTTAAATGGACGACGAATTCACCCGAAGTCAGCCTCAAAGCCTGATTAGCCGCTCTGGCCAGTCCCAAATTATTTTGATTATATACGGCCCTAACCCAGGGATAGTCGTCTAATAAGCCGCGGACCCGATCTTGATCATCGGAGCCATTGTCCACCACCACCACCTGCTCGGCGGCCACAGCTTCGTCCCCTTCCAGAGACCGCAGCAGTCGGGCCAGATCCGCCGGCGCATTATAGTGAACGGTAATTATTGAGAATGATCCCTGGCGCATACTGTCTTCTGTTTGCTAATAAAATTATTGCCCTAATCCGGCCGGAGCCGAGGGCCTGAGGTCAATGTTGTTGAATTAAGGCACGGCCTGGCCATCTTCGGATGTGATAAGATTCCTCGCTTCGCTCGGAATGACAAATTTACCTTGTCATTCCGGATGGTCCACGTCTCTGTCATTTCGAGCGAAGCGAGAAATCTTAACGTCGCACCCTTAATTCAACAGCATTGGGGCCTGAGGTACGTATTGACCGGGGTCGCTCCGGACATCCTTGGCCCATAAACAATTTATTGTATCCTTTTTACTTTGGGATGTCAAATTGTTTTCCACTCGACAACGAAACATAACTGGCTAAGGTTTATAGATAAATAGGTATATTGGGCCAGTCCGCTGGCTGGACCGGAAAAATTAAACCATGTTCTGGCCGAAGAATATCATTTTATAATCAATATATTGAGCCCAGATACGACTAACCACCAGGTCAACCGACCCCGCGTCTTCTTCTCACCCGGCTTTTTTCCCTTTTCGCCCTATTTTCTCTTGCATCTTCAGATGGGTTGCCATATGTTGGAGTCAGTCGCCGCAGGTCAAGTTAAATTCGTCCAATAAAACAACTTACGCTGTGAATGATCATGATTGTCCTTCTTTAAGAGAGGGCTTAAGGTTCTGGTTATGCAACCGTCCGGTCGTGTCTTCATCTTTCTTATTGCAGCGGTTTTGTACGGCCTGCTATCTGCGGTGCTTTTTGAGGCGCCTTCAGCCGTGGCCGGCCAGACGTTAGTGCTTGCTCCAGATAATGACTCTTACTCCCTGGCTTCACACATGGAGATCTTGGAGGACAAAGACAATAATCTAACCATTGAGGACGTCTCCTCCGCCCGGTTGGCCAAACAATTTGCGCCGTATCAAAAAGGGATCATCAGCCCGACCCGGTCGGCCCTCTGGTTCCGGTTCACCATATCCGATCCCCGCCGTCCCACCGGCCCTCCGGCCAGTTTCTGGCGCCTTTTCTTGAGTGAAATGTATTCGGATAATACTACGTTATACTTTCCGGAAACGGCTTCCAGTCCTGAGGACAGGGCAGTGAAATGGCAGGCCGTGCCAGCGGGCATGATCCTAGATCCCGTTTTGAACAGCGTCATCGACGTTCTGCCGGCCCCTCATCTCCCGGCCGATCTGACGCGGCCCACCACCATTTATGTTCGGATCCAAAGCCTGGTGTTTGTCTACCCCAATTTCGAGATCTGTACCGACTCCGTTTATCGGAAAAAGGCCGCCAGGGCAAACCGATTGTTAGGCTTAACTCACGGTATTCTCCTAACCTTATTGATTTACAATCTAATCCTATACTTCTCCAAGAGAGACCTCAGTCGGCTCTATTATGCTTTGTTTACAGGCTCGGCCTTGCTGTTCTTGCTGGCCATCTCCAGGCTGCTGTACCAGGCCTTCCCCTCTATTCCCTTGAAATATTTGTGCCGGGTCATCCCTCTGAGCGTTGGCTTATTCTATGTCTTCTGCTTCTTGTTCGCCAGAACTTTTCTTACGACCTGGAAGAATTCGCCGTTTCTGGATCGAGTCCTGATCGTCGGAGCGATCGCCAACCTCGGATTGTGCGGCCTCGCCCTTTGGGGCCATCAGCAACTGATCCTCCGGATTTCCATACTCTTTTCCTTGATCTGCCCCATTGCTCCTATTGCCGCCGGGGTAATCAGATGGCGGCAGGGGTACCGGCCGGCCCGATTTTTCCTGGTCGCCTGGCTTCTTATTTTACTGAACGGCTTAGCCCCAAATTCCTTGGCTTTAAGCCGACTTCTGCCATATCAGGAACTCATCTTGTCCATCTTTGAGGCATCAATCATCCTCCAGCCGATCTTTCTGTCCCTGGCTCTAGTGGACCAGACCAATCAACGGGGACTGGACAAAGACAAAGCATTTGATGAAATTACGTTGCTCCACGAAAAAATCAAGAAAAGTGAGAAACGGTACCGCCTCCTGATGGAGAATTCACCCGACGCCATCACAGTCTACGACCAGGCAGGGCAGGCCATTTATATCAATCCAGCTTTCCAAAGAATCTACGGCTGGTCTCCCGAAGAATTGATGGGCCGGCGGATTGACTTCATCCCCCCCCATGAGGAAGAAAAGACACGGGAAGCCGTAGCCCGTAATCTGGCCGGGGAGACAACTCAAATAGAAACACAACGGATCAATAAGTCCGGTGGATTGATCGACGTATCCATCAAAAGCGTGGTCCTCGGTGATATTGGGGAAAACGTGAGCGCCTTGTTGGTTATTCATCGAGACATCACCGAACAGAAACGGGCCGAGAGAACACTTAGAGAAAGCGCCGAACAATTTCGAATCATGATCGAGGAATCCCCACTGGGCATCAGCATTATGAGCGTTGAAGGAGTCTTTAAATACATCAACCCCAAATTCATCGAGATATTCGGCTATAAATTGAGCGAGATCCATACGGGACAGGAATGGCTTAACCGGGCCTTTCCAGATCCGGACATAAGGAAGCAGGTCCTTTCATTGTGGAAAGAGCATAAGCAGACCTA
>JADFXK010000014.1:0-25266 GCA_015233625.1 Deltaproteobacteria bacterium
AGCAAACAAGGCGGGGAACGTCGGCCCGTCCAGGGTATCGTCTAAGATAAATTCGTGAATGAACAGCAACCCGCCCGGTTTAAGGGTGGCCGCGGCCCGGCTGACGACCATCTGGGCTTCATCCGGACTGAGGCTGTGCAGGATGTGGGACAGCCAGGCCGCGTCGTATGACCCCGGAATGTCATCTGTCAAATAATCCCCGGCGACGAAATCAACCCGGTTGGACAGCTTGAACCGGTCAATGGTCTTTAAGGCAAAAGGCTTAGTCGTCGGAAGATCAAAAATCGTAGCCCGGAGATTCAGATTAGCCAGGCAGAAATGAATGGCATAAGTTCCGGGACCGCCGCCCAGGTCCAACAGGTGTTGCTTGCCGCCCAAATTGATCTGCTTGGATAAGACAGGGGCGATGAGCGAGGCAATGTTGAACATCCCCATCAGGAAGCTCTCCCGATCGCCCTCTTCATCCTGAGATTCCCTTTCCACTTGTTGGCCGGTCAGCACCGCCTGGGGGAGGTGCGCCCAAGGGATCATCAGATTTTGATGGTGAGAAATGATATAGCCCAGGTATTCAGGTGAAGTCTTGACCAGATAGGTCTTGCTATCCGGGGTATTGAGGAACTTATCTTCCTGTTTGATTAAGAGCCCCATCGCCGTCAAGGCGGTTAAGAGCATCCCTACGGCTCGGGCATCCCCATGACATCTGTCGGCAACTTCCTCGGCTGACAAGAGTTCATCACCTATCCAGGTAAAAATTTCCAACCTGACTCCAGTATGCAGGGCGCAAGTGGCCCAGAAGGCGCCCGACACCTGCAATAATTGGTCTTCTGTCCAATTATTCTTACCCATCGTGGTAGTTCCTCTCACGGGTTACATGTTTCTTGTTTCTGTTGCTGGTTACTTGTTGCTGGTTTTTGTTACTGGTTGTCTGCCCTGAGTTCCGCTCGGCGCTTCATCTAAATCTGTTGGTAAGTATCATAACTTGTCTGCAGAAAATCTCATACATTATGGTAGGTTATAATACCGACAACCAGTAACCAGCGACAAGCAACCAGCAACCAATGACTGGCTTTTCACCAGCCGTGCAATATAGGCACAATCAAAAATAGAAAGCAAGCCATTTTCTGCTCTTCCTGGGGGTAAACGCACGAAATTTTCTTAAAATGGCCGAGTCCAAATCGCTCCTGGGCGCCAGATTTGGGGCTGTGCCAAAGCCTAATTGGACAATGCTGAAAATGACGGGATATTTCGCGCTTGACAAGACACGATCCGTTTAGTATAGTCAGAATTATCCAAACATTCAGTTTATTCTGATTAGGCAGCTAATTCTGCAGGAGACAAACGCCATGACCAAAAAAAGTAAGAACGAACCCTGCTGCTCGCCCGAGATCAAAGACAAAGATTGCTGCAAGATTGAATCGCTGATCACCGTTGATGAGCGAGGACAGATGGTCCTGCCAAAAGAGCTGCGTGACAAGGCGAACATTCGGGCCGGAGACAAGCTGGCTCTCATCAGTTGGCAAAAGGACGGCGAGCTGTGTTGCTTCACGCTGATTAAGGCGGATGCCCTGGCCGATCGGGTCAAGGAATTCCTGGGTCCCATGCTGAAGAGCATGAGCGTGGATTAATGGATGACAAGACGAACAAGGAGGCCTTTGAAATGAAAGCGGAAGAGATCAAGCAAGCTGTAAAATCGAATTATGCCAAAGTGGCTTTGCAGAACCTATCTTGTTGCGGAACCGGCCGCTCTTGTTGCGGCACCGCGAACGCGGCGCAAGTCGAAAGTAAAAGGGTTGGCTACAGCGATGAGGAGATGAGCGTAGCACCTGAAGGGGCCAACCTGGGACTTGGCTGTGGCAATCCCCTGGCCCATGCCTCCCTTCAAGTAGGGGAAATCGTCCTGGACCTGGGCTCGGGGGCCGGCTTCGACTGCTTCATTGCTGCGGCCAGAGTGGGCGCGACAGGAAAGGTCATCGGCGTGGACATGACCCCGGAGATGATTGACAAGGCAAAGCAAAATGCTCAAAGAGGCCATTTTGAGAATGTCGAATTTAGACTTGGGGAGATTGAAGAACTTCCGGTTCCCGAGAACCAGGTGGATGTGGTGATTTCAAACTGCGTGATCAATCTTTCACCTGACAAAAAGAAGGTATTTAAGGAAGCCTTTCGAGTCCTGCGGCCCGGTGGCAGAGTGATGATCTCCGACATTGTGATCTTGAAAGAGCTCCCGGAAGTTATCCGTAAGTCCGTGGAGGCCTACGTCGGCTGTGTAGCCGGCGCCCTTAAGAAGAAGGAGTATCTGGCTGCCGTCGAGGCAGCAGGATTCCATGAGATAACTGTGCTTAGCGAGGATATCTATCCCATCGAGCTAATGGCTTCTGACCCGCTAGTGCATTCAATCTGTGCAGATTTGAACCTTTCGGCGAACGCGGTCTCGGACCTGGCCATTTCAGTTGCCAGCATCAAGGTCTACGCGACGAAACCGGCCTAACCTGAATCAGGACAGCAATTCTCATTTTGAATTCCCGCTAATCTCTTTTTTTGACAGGATTAACAGGATTGTCAGGATTATCATGACCCCTAACTCCTGTTAATCTTGTTAATCCTGTCAAAAATAGAATTGCTGGAATCAGGACGGAGGACATGACCGATGACAGAGGCTGTGAAACTTGAAATCGATGGTCCGGTGGCCCTCCTGACCCTCAGAGTCCCACCCATTAACGCCCTGGACGACAGTGCTCTGCATGAGCCGCCAGAAGAGCATCGGGCCGACGTGTCAGTAGAGCAAAGAAAGACTACACGGACAGGCCGGGGCGACCCGGTTTTTTTTGTTGCTTGATAATATCGTTTGACGAAATTATTGCCATGCGATATTATTAATCCATGATCAAGGCCTTCAAATGCAAAGAGACTGAAAAGATATTCTATCGATAGAGAAGGGGTATGGAAATGTCAGAGGCGAAAATGCCGCCGGTCCATCCGGGGGAAATACTTTTAGAGGAGTTTCTCAAGCCTATGGGAATCAGCCAATATCGGTTGGCCAAAGACATCGCTGTATCTCCGATCAGGATCAACCAGATTGTGCATGGAAAAAGAGCAATTACCGCGGATACGGCTATCCGGTTGGGCAGATATTTCGGCACTTCACCGAAATTCTGGCTGAACCTGCAGAATGATTATGAGCTGGACGTGGCGGAAGATAAACTGGGGAGCCAGGTAGAGAGTCTTAAAACCGCAGGACATTAGGTTGGATTTGGGACAAACTGGCACTGATTCCGTACAGATCCACCCAATGCCGGTGCCCCAAGTCGAGTCGTGAGTTTGTCGTAAGTTGTGTCGCAAGTTTAACCTGGCTCCGTCATCCGGTAAACGCGCCTGCTGGTCGCCCCTTCTGACACCAACAGCCCCATATCCACCATCACCTTCAGGTCTCGTTGCAGAGTCCGGCGGTCGACATTTTGGTGATCGAAAAGATGGGTTTGAAGCTCTTTGTCATTCCGCGCCACCGCCGCCCCTCCTGGCTTCGCCCCGTTCCTTGTGCAGCCGGTACAGGACCGGATGACGATATTCCTCTTTCATCATGCCATCCTTCCAGGACCTTTATCCCCAAAAGCCTCCTGTTGGCAAGGAAAAATCATTCAGCAGTCGCCAAGCCCGGTCGTTTAAGGCCCAGGACAATTCTTGTTGCTTTTCCATCATCACTTGAGCCATAATATCATTAACTAATAACGAAGGAGACCAGATATGGAACTGGAAAATGTTTCTACCCAAGTTGGGGCGCCGGGCCTTCCGGCAATATCCGGTTTTCAAAAGAAACCGTCTTTGGTGTCGTTATGGATTGTCAGGCTCCAGCGTTTAGTCACCATGCGTTTAACGGTACCATTAGACGTAATTTTGGAGCCGGACGGAGACGGTTTCATCGCCCGACCCGTTGATCTTCCCCTTTACGGTTTCGGGGATGATACGATAGAGGCGTTGGAAATGCTTAAACGATCTATCGAATCTCTCTATAACGAGTTGATGGAAGACGATAATTTTTCACCGGAATGGCTTCTAATAAAACAATTTCTCAAAGAGAGAGTGGTATTGGGCCATGAAGAATACTCAGTTCAACAGTCAACAAATTAAAAGCGCATGCGAAAATAAACTGGGTATAATATTGATATCATAGCTTCTTTTTGGACAAAAATCCGTTTGAAAACGGTCATGACACCCTAAGGTTGAAGGAACTCCAGGACATAACGGTGTGTGAACCAACATGGTCTGCACTCATGTATAGAACGGTGAGGAACTGGAGCGACAACAACGTTGCGCCTTGTCTAAACGAACCGCCCTCAGCCCGGCCAAGTCCCGCCACCGGTGCGACAAATCCATCCCGCACAAGGCCGGCTGACGATATTGTTCTTTCATCACGACATCCTTCCAGTACCTTTATCCCCAAAAACCTTCCTGTTGGCAAAGTTAACCTTCCGGTAGTAGAGCCAACAATCATGTAGTCATCTGCCACACGTTACCCCATCTGGTGGTGACCCCGGCCTTGGCTATATACACCGGTTTCTCTTGCATTAGTCCCGAAACCATGGTAGATTATCTTCGTTTTGGGTGGTGGTGGGTGATACATGGAGTTGGGCTTGGCCTTCTTAAGAATGCCTGTCGCGTTTACCCGGTGAGTACCCCCCCATATTATTGACAAACTATGTGGTTAATGATATGCGCAGATCAATAGGTTGGGACTATTCACCTGGCATACTAATCACGAAAGGAAAGCTCATGAAAACAATGAACGTGAACGGTGTTGAATTGGCCTACGTCGAGCAAGGCAGAGGTGAGACGGTCGTATTCGTTCACGGTGCGATCAGCGATTATCGAAGATGGGAACTAATGCGCCCCTTAATCGCCGAACGATACCACTTTGTGTCATTGAGTCTTCGATACCATTATCCTAACCCATGGAAAGACAAAGGTGAAAACTTTACCATGGCGCAACACGTCGAGGATATGGCTCAGTTTATCCGGAGACTAAATGTCGGTAAAGTCCATCTCGTTGGTCACTCTTTTGGCGGTGCCATAACTGGACGAGTCTGTATCAACTATCCGGAACTACTAAAAAGTGCTGTGCTCGCCGAAGCGCTCTTAATCCCTCCTCTATCTGCTGAAGGGAAAGCGGCTGGGGTTGATCTATATAGTGGAATCGAAAAAGGAGTGGCGGCTGAAAGGGTAGGTGATGACAGGACCGCAGCGATGTTATCCGTTAATGCTATACTTAATGACCCGCAAGCTTTCCAGAAGTCACCCTTAACTGCACAACAGTCTACAGTAGACAATATCAAGACTCTGCCCTTGTTCTTCGCAGTCGAAAAAACGACTTCTCCCTTAACCTGCGAGCAAATAAGTACACTTCGTGTCCCTATCCTCGTAATTACCGGCGAGATAACCGCCCCATACTTCCGGTACGTCAACGAAGCATTACTCGATTGGTTGCCTAAGACTACAGCGAGCGCGATAATTCCCGCGGCCAGGCATACGTTCTACTCAGACAATCCTGAGGCTACGGCGAAGGCGATCCTGGACTTCGTAGCCCGGCACTAGTCTACGTGACGATGCCGTGGCCTGGCCCGTCATGGCATTGCTTCATCCTATTTATCTCAGCTTAATCTATTCGTTATCATAGACTCTTCTCTAACCTGTTAAGAATTAAATGTTGATGTCGGCATTTCTTAAGAGCCTATCTGCAATTTCAGATGGATGAGCATTGTGGTTAGCCTTTCGGCACTAGAGCCGACGATCATGTAGTCATCTGCCACCTGTTACCCCATCTGGTGGCAATCCCGGTCTTGGTTAGAACCACGGTTTGTCTTGCATTAATCTTGAAACCATGGTAGATTTTCTCCGTTTTGGCTGGGGGAGGCCACGGGTTACGACGTCAGATCTATGGGCTTGGAATTGGTCTAGGAGGTCAGTTTAATTTGGGAATAACCACTGGAGTATTTAATGGCACGAAGTGAAAAGACCAAGGAGCTTGCCAATTTCATATGGAGCGTGGCTGAGTTGCTACGCGGCGATTACAAGCAGGCGGATTATGGTAAGGTGATTTTGCCGTTTACGATATTACGCCGCCTGGATTGCGTACTCGAGCCGACCAAACAAAAATTGGTTGATTTTATCAAAAACAAAGCAAAGGAGATGAAACTGAAGAACCTTGACCCCATTTTGAATAAAATCGCGGGGCTGTCATTCCACAACACCAGCAAGTACACGTTTCAAAAATTGAAGGAAGAGCCCAACAATGTTGCCGCCAACCTGAAGAATTTCATCAACGGTTTTTCCGCCAATGGCCGGGAGGTCATTGAATACTTCAATTTTGGCGACCATATTACCCGCCTGGATGAAGCCAATTTGCTTTTTATGGTGGTCGAGCGTTTTGCCGCAATGGATTTGCACCCGCAAACCGTATCCCCAATGGAAATGGGTTATGTGTTTGAGGAGTTGATCCGCAAATTTTCAGAACTTTCTAACGAGACCGCTGGAGAGCACTTCACGCCTCGCGAAGTCATCAAGCTCATGGTCAATGTCCTGTTCCTCAACGACAGGGACATGCTCACAAAGAGGGGCATCGTCAAAACCATCTACGACCCAGCGTGCGGGACCGGGGGCATGTTGTCGGTAGCCGAAGAGTACATTAAAGAGCTCAACCCGGATGCCAAACTCGTCGTCTTTGGTCAGGAAATCAACCCGGAATCTTACGCCATCTGCAAATCCGACATGCTCATTAAGGGACAGGATGTCAGCAATATCAAGTTCGGCAATTCGTTTACCGTTGACGGCTTGGAAGGTGAACAATTCGACTATATGCTCTCCAATCCCCCCTTTGGCGTCGAGTGGAAAAAGGTTCAGTCCCACATTCAAAAAGAACATGAGGTCAAAGGCTATGCAGGCCGTTTCGGTGCCGGGCTTCCTCGCATTTCGGACGGGTCATTTCTGTTTCTCCAGCACATGATTTCCAAAATGCAGGAGGTGAACGGAGGCTCACGCATCGGTATCGTCTTCAACGGTTCGCCTCTCTTTTCCGGCGGGGCGGGCAGCGGCGAGAGCAACATCCGCAAGTGGATCATCGAAAACGACATGCTCGAAGCCATCATCGCCCTGCCGGACCAGCTATTCTACAATACTGGTATATTTACCTACATCTGGGTCCTTACGAATCGAAAAACGGCGGTGCGCAAAGGCAAGGTGCAATTGATCAACGCCGTGTCCGAACGCTTTTACCAGAAAATGAGCCGCAGCCTGGGCAACAAACGCAATGAAATCGGCGATGGAGAAAACGGTAAACCGGATCAGATCGGGGAGATCACGCAAATATATGGCGACTTCAAGCAAAACGAAACCCGAGAAGTCTTCACAAACGGCAAAGCGGATGATGTAGTAGTTAGCAAGATATTCGATAACGACTATTTCGGGTATTGGCGAATTACCGTTGAACGACCGTTAAGACTAAACTTTCAGGCAAACGAGGAACGGATCAACCGGCTATACGATGAAACCGCCTTTGCCAATCTTGCCCAACCCAAAAGGAAAGGGGCTGCCGGTCAAGAGGAGATCGAAGCCGGCCGGCAACTTCAAGCCGACGTCAGAGCCATGCTGCGGACCTTGGACAATGGAAAGTGCTACAAAAATCGTGACATATTCGATGCCGCTCTCAAGGCCGCCATCAAGAGGAGCGGGCTCAAGATTTCCGCGCCGCTGAAAAATACGATTATGAAGGTCTTGTCCGAACGAGATGAAACGGCCGATATCTGCAAGGACAGCGAAGGCAATCAGGAGCCCGATACCACATTGCGGGATTATGAAATCGTTCCTTTGAAGGAGGACATTAAAGAATACTTTGAACGTGAAGTCCGCCCCCACGTTCCCGATGCGTGGATAGATGAACGCAAGACCGTAAAGGGGTATGAAATCAGCTTCACCCGGTACTTTTACAAATACAAGCCTCTGCGCTCTCTGGATGAAATTCGCGCCGATATATTGGCCCTGGAAAAGGAAACGGAGGGAATGATCCAGGAGGTGCTCAACGGATGAGCAATACACATGAATCCAGCAGTTCACAGATCATCATCTATCAAACCGAGGATGGCAATACACGTCTTGAAGTAAGGCTGGAAAAGGAGAGAAAGGACATTACGAAATGAAGCCTTATCCAAAATATAAAGACTCCGGGGTGGAGTGGATTGGGAGAATGCCTGATCATTGGAAGATGGCGAAGCTGAAACGGTTGGCAAAAGTTAAGCTCAGCAATATCGACAAGAAATCAAATGAGGAAGATTTGCCCGTCGAGCTGTGCAATTACGTGGATGTTTATTACAATGATAGAATAACCTCGGATATTGAGTTTATGAAGGCAACCGCACGCAAAGATCAAGTAGACTCACTATCTCTTAAACGAGGCGATGTCATCATCACAAAAGACTCAGAAACAGCCGATGACATTGCTGTTCCTGCATATGTACCTTCATCTTTGCTTGGAGTGGTGTGTGGATACCACCTTGCACATATTCGGCCTTATGAGGGATACATTAATGGAAATTATCTTTTCCGTGCATTTGGTTCTCACGGCATTCGCGATCAATTTGAGATATCGGCTAACGGTGTAACCAGATTCGGAATCGGCAAATACGCAATCGATAATTCCATGTTTCTGCTACCACCAACACAAGAACAAGTCATCATCGCCACCTATCTCGACCACAAAACCGCCCAAATTGATGACCTTATAGCCAAGAAGCGCCGTTTGATTGAACTGCTCACGGAAGAACGAGCAGCGGTGATCAACCAAGCCGTCACCAAAGGGCTTGATCCATCCGTGAAGATGAAAGACTCGGGGCTGGAATGGATCGGGGAGATGACGGAAGGGTGGGGGAAAATGCGTTTAAAATGGGTTGTAAAGGAAAAGCTTAAATACGGAGCTAATGAGTATTCTGAACTAATTGACCCAAACTTTCCAAGATATATTCGAATTACAGATTTTGACGAAGATGGACTGTTAAGAGAAGATACCTTCAAATCCTTGGAACCCAATATTGCGAAGGATTATTTGTTAGATGAAGGTGATATTTTATTTGCGCGCAGTGGTGCAACCGTAGGCAAAACCTTTCAGTTCAAAAATTATGAAGGGAAGGCATGTTTTGCAGGATACTTGATAAAGGTAACTCCGAATGAGACAGTGATTAATTCTGATTTTCTATATTTTTATACAAAATCTATCGCCTATGAAAACTGGAAGAATAGCATTTTTATTCAAGCGACTATTCAGAATATAGGCGCTGATAAATATCAAAATTTAGAAGTCCCGTTGCCAGCGATTGAAGAACAAAGCAAAATTATTAATTACCTTAACCAGATAATCTCAAGATTCGACCAGACCATCGCTAAAACCAAAAAACAAATCGAACTTCTCCAAGAATATCGGACCACTCTGATCTCTGAAGTAGTCACCGGCAAAATCGATGTGCGGGAGGAGGTGGCGGCATGACACTTTGTATGGCATGGATTCGGGAAAATAGACAGGAGAAAGAGCTGGTCATGGCTACGGACAGCCGGCTCACCGGCGGCGAGAGATGGGATAACGGCGTCAAGCTGTTTGAGCTGCCCCGGATGGACTGCCTCCTTTGTTTTGCAGGGGACACATTCAGGGCGTACCCACTGATCCTCAATTCCATCTCCTCCATCAAGTTCGACAGCAATCTGTCCAGTCTCCACACCGATATCCTTGATGTACTGAATTATCTGGTCGATCTATTTTCAACGCTGGTCGGTGAAATCAAAGACCCTCCCGAGAATGACGGCGATTTTAGCGTTGAAGCGCAGTTTCTTTTCGGTGGCTGGAGTTGGAGAGAACAAAAGTTTTGCATTTGGCGACTCTATTATGAGCCGGAGTTGAAAGCGTTTATCCATGATTCGGTGAATACGAACGATGACGTGGTTTGTATCTTCATCGGCAATGACATCGAGGAGGCGAAAGGAGGGCTTGAAACCCGGTTGCAGGATGCGGGCAATATCCCAGCGGGCGCTCTGGACATGGAACCGCTGCAGGTTCTGGCTCAGATGTCTCGGGATGCCGAGAATTACCAATCCATCGGCGGAGCCATTCAGATCGCCAAAGTCTACCAGTCAGGGTCCAGTGAGTTTTTTGGTGTCATGTGGCCGTCGGTTAACGGGGGGCCGACATTCCTCGGACGCCAACTCTCTGAGCATGATATGCCGCCTGTTCGTTTTTTCGATCCTGATCTGGCAACCATCTTGGAGGACGCCCTGCCCGAAAACCTAAATGAGATCGATAAAGTGCTCTACGGTGATGAATATGAATTCATGATGAAGTGCTATCCTGAAGGCCGGCTTAAGGCCGAAATGTCTGACAGGGAGCGAAAAAAGCTTAAGAAGCTGATTCAATCCGTGGCCTATAGGAAGTATTGTAGCGATCAACTTGAGGTCCGGGAGGTCGCCGATGAGCAAGCCAATCAATGAGCGGGCTTTTGAAGAAGCCATTGAGCAGAGCCTTTTGGAGCACGGGGGGTATGTTCAGGGCGCGGACTACAGACGAGAGCTGGCGCTGCACCCGCAAACAATTCTTGCATTCATCCGGGATACTCAGATCCATGCGTGGCAGAAACTGGAAGATGTCCACGGATCGGTTGCCGAAACGAAATTTCTTCAACGGTTGTTTAAAGAACTGGACAACCGCGGCATGCTGGACGTGCTGCGCCACGGCATTGTCGATTACGGAGTCCGTTTCAAGCTCGCTTATTTCAAACCTTCAAGCGGCCTCAACCCGGAAACGCTGGCCCTCTATGATAAGAATTGTCTCTCCGTTACCCGTCAGGTGAAATACAGCACCGAAAATGAGAATTCCATCGATCTGCTGCTGAGCTTGAACGGCTTGCCGGTAGCCACTGTGGAACTCAAGAATCAGTTTACTATGCAAAGCGCGGACGATGCCAAAAAACAATACGTCACTGACCGCGATCAGCACGATCTGCTGTTTCAGTTCAAAAAACGGGCACTGGTGCACTTTGCGGTGGATACCGATGAAGTCTGGTACACCACCCGTGTCGAAGGCGACAAAACCCGATACCTGCCCTTCAACCAGGGCTCTAACTATGGGGCCGGGAACCCGCCAAACCCGCGTGGGCACAAAACCGCCTACCTGTGGGAGCAGATCTGGGCCAGGGAGAGCTGGCTAGAAATCATCGGCAGCTTTTTGCATCTGCAAACGCAAGAGCTCAAAATCGACGGCCGCCTCTTCAAGAAAGAGACGATGATCTTCCCCCGTTTTCACCAGCTCGATGCTGTTCGCAGGCTGTCGGTGAATGCGAAAAAAATGGGCGCGGGACATAATTATTTGATCCAACATTCGGCCGGCAGCGGCAAGAGTAATTCCATCGCCTGGCTGGCCTATCAACTTTCCGGTCTTCACGATGCCCAAGACCGGCGTATTTTTGATTCCGTTATCGTGATCACCGACCGACGGGTGCTGGACCAGCAGCTTCAGGAGACCATCTACCAATTTGAACATAAGCAGGGTGTGGTCCAAAAGGTAGACAAACACTCTTCCCAACTGGCCGATGCCCTGGGAGCAGGTACCAATATTATCATTACAACCCTGCAAAAGTTTCCGTTTGTGTTGGACAAAATCGGTGAATTGCCCCAGCGCCGTTATGCGCTTATCGTGGATGAAGCCCATAGCTCCCAGGGCGGCGAAGCCACCAAAAAGATGAAAGAAGTGTTGACCGTTACAGATGTTGAGAATAAGGCCAGAGAGAACGCGGCTGAATATGAAGCCGGAGAAGAGGACGACGAAGAGGACGAGATTCGTAAATCCATGATGGCCCGCGGCAAGCAGCCAAACCTTAGTTTTTTTGCATTCACCGCCACACCCAAAGCGAAAACTCTGGAGGTGTTCGGCACACCCGATGCTCAGAGAAAACCCAGGCCTTTCCATTTGTATTCAATGCGCCAAGCCATAGAAGAAGGTTTTATCATGGACGTGCTGCAGAATTACACGACCTATAAGACCTACTTCAGGCTATCCAAGGCCATCGAAGATGATCCGCATATCAATAAAAAGAAGGCCCGCCGGGCCATAGCGCGCTTTGTATCGCTCCATCCTCATAACCTCGCCCAAAAGACGGAAGTGATCCTCGAGCATTTCCGTCAGTGCGTCATGAAGCGAATCGGCGGCAAGGCTAAAGCGATGGTGGTTACTTCGTCCCGGCTGCACGTGGTGAGGTACAAGGAAGAGTTTGACTTTTATCTGAAAATGAACGGGTATGACGATATCAAAGCGCTTGTGGCGTTTACTGCATTCACCGACAAAGAGACCGGCATTCAATATACCGAGACGGATATCAACAGGTTTGGGGAAAGAGAGCTGCCGGACAAGTTTGCATCTGATGAATACCAGTTGCTCCTGGTAGCGGAAAAATATCAGACAGGTTTTGATCAGCCGCTTTTGCACACCATGTACGTGGACAAAAAGCTCTCCGGAGTGAAGGCAGTGCAGACCCTATCGAGGCTGAACCGGACATCCCCAGGAAAAGAGGATACCTTCGTGCTGGATTTTGCCAACGAGGAGCAGGAAATTCTAGACGCTTTTCAACCCTATTATGAGCAAACCACCCTCTCATCCACTACCGACCCTAATATGCTGTACGACCGTAAAAACAAACTGGCAGGTTTCCAGGTATTCCTCCAAAGCGAGATTGATGCATTCGCAAGGTTCTTTTTCAGGCCCAAGAACATGGGAGGTAGACAAGATCACGGCCAATTGAACAGCATGATCGATCCTGCGGTCGATCGATACAAAGGCATGGACAGCGAAGAAAAGCAGGATGACTTCAAGCACACTCTAACCGTGTTTGTGCGCCTCTATGCATTCTTGTCACAAGTTATGCCGTTTAGCGACATTGAACTTGAAAAGTTTTATGCCTACGCCCGTATGTTGCTCAACAAACTTCCCAAGAGGAGCATCAGCGAGATGTTTAAACTAAAGGATGAGGTTGCGCTGGAGTATTACCGGCTCCAGAAAATCAAAGAAGGTGATATCCGATTAGAGAAAGGGGGCGAAGCCGACTTGGCCCCAGTGTCTGAAGCCGGTACGGTGAAAGACAAGGAAGAGCAGGCCAGGCTTTCTGAACTTATCGACATATTGAATAAAAAATTCGGCACCGATTTTACCGAAGCCGACAAATACTTTTTCAGCCAGATCGAAGAAGAGCTTGTGAGGGACGAAACTCTTTCGCAACAGGCAAGAAGCAACACCATAAACAACTTCAAGTATGGCTTTGAAGATGCATTCTTTTCCAAACTCTTTGATCGAATGGATCAAAATCAGAACATTTTTGCAAAAATCATGGATGACGGTGATTTTGCAGAAGTTGTTAAGGGTTGGATGCTCAAGAAGGTGTATGACCGGCTCAATAGGAATGCTGGTTAGCAATCAAATTCAGCGGACGGGTAGCCACGTATTCTAATCAAACCCGTAAGGAAATATGAAGTACTTGGGGGCATTGCGCTCCGCTCATTTTCAGCATTACCCCCGTCCGCCAAAGCCCAATACACACACTTTCACCCATCGACATCACAAAAAAACCACAACATAACCCCACCCACCTCATTGAATCCTACGCGCGCCAAAACAATCCCCCGATGTCTAACCTGCCCACCGAGCCGGTAACACCGTACCCCCTGTCCATACCCGGTCGGCTAATCAACGACCGGCACCTTGTTGAAGGCATTCGACTCCTGCTTCTCTGTCGGCTCTTCACCCCCGCCCAGGACTCTGTAGATGATCACCAGGTTGATCAGCCGGGCCAGGCGGGCCGTGATCAGGTTCTGCTGAGCGGTATACAGTGACCGCTGGGAGTCCAACACGACCAGGTAGCTGTCGGCCCCTTTCTGGTAGCGGGCCTTGGACAGGCGGTAGCTCTCGCTGGTGGCGTTGGTCAGGGAGACCCGAGCGGCCACATGGTCGTCGATGGTCCCCCGTTCGGCCAGGGCATCGGCCACTTCCCGAAAAGCATTCTGAATGGCTCTCTCGTATTGGGCCACGGCAATATCCCGGCCGATCTCGGCCGCCTTCAGATTGGCCTGGTTCAGGCCCCCGTCGAAAATGGGCAGGGATATTTGGGGCGCGAAAGTCCAGGTGAAAGAGCCGGGCTTGAACAACCCGGTCAACTCGGCACTGGTCGTGCCCAGGGCGGAGGTCAGCGTAATGCGGGGGAAGAAGGCCGCCCGAGCCGCCCCGATATTGGCGTTGGCGCCTTTCAGCAGATACTCGCCTTGCGGGATATCCGGACGGCTCAATAACACCTGGGACGGCAGACCGGGGGAGACGTCTTTCAGCGCGGACAGGCTCTCGGTCAATCCGATGGGCAGCAAGTCCTCCGGGACAGGCACGCCGACCACCAGGTCCAGGGCGTTTTTATCCTGAGCCACCTGGGTAGTGTATCTGGCGATATCCACCCGGGCGACGTCCACGCTGGTTTGGGCCTGGTTCACGTCTAAGGCGGACGATATCCCGGCCTCGAACCGCTTCCGAATCAGCTCATAGGAGGCGCGCTGGCTAACCAGGGTTTCCTTGGCCAGTTTCAAGCGCTCACAATCCGCGGCCAGGATCAGGTAGATGTTGGCCACCTCAGCCGTCAGACTGATCTGCAGACTTCGCCGGGCCTGTTCGGTGGCAAAAAACTGCTCCAGGGCCTGGTCTTTGAGGCTCCGGATCCGGCCGAACAGATCAAGTTCATAGGAGCTGAAGCCTAGCCCCAGGGTGTATTGATGTGAGGTTGCATCCACTCCGACCCCGGACACATCCGCCGGCAACCGGGTCATATCGGCATTCGCGGCCGCGTTAATTTTGGGGAACAAGTCCGAACGCTGGATCTGATACTGGGCCCTGGCTTTTTCTATGTTCAGGGCGGCTATGCGTAAGTTGCGGTTGTTATCTAAGGCCAGCGCGATCAATTGCTGCAAGTCTTGGTGAACAAAGAACTCTCTCCAGGGGACATTGGTCGCCAACTTGTCGGACGGCTTAGCCGGAGGCTTCAGATAAGACGGGCCGCTGGGCCAGGCGGCTGGAACCGGGGAGGCCGGGCGACTGTATTTGGGGGCCATGGTCGTACAACCGACCAGGCAGGCGATCAATAGGGAGATCAGGCCGATGATACGGATCATCTTAAAGTTCCTCCGATAATGAAGCCGGCTCGGAATTTGGTTCCGGCACATGCTCCGGGTTTGAGGCCTTAAAAATTCGCCGGATCACCACGAAAAACACCGGTACCAGAAAGATGGCCAGGACCGTAGCCGTGAACATCCCACCCATGACGCCCGTACCAATGGCGTTTTGGGCCCCGGAACCGGCCCCGGAACTGATGGCCAGAGGCAGCACGCCCAGCATAAAGGCCATCGAGGTCATCAGAATCGGCCGCAACCGCAGCCGCACCGCCTCCAGGGTGGCCTGGATCAATTCCACCCCCTGTTCCATCTGCTCCTTGGCAAATTCTACAATAAGAATGGCGTTCTTGGCCGACAGGCCGACAGTGGTGAGGAGCCCGACCTGAAAATAGACATCATTGGGCAAACGCCGCAGACTCACGGCCAGCAGCGCCCCGATGACTCCCAGCGGCACCACCAGCATGACCGAAAAAGGAATCGCCCAACTCTCATAAAGAGCAGCCAGACAGAGGAAGACCACCAGGAGCGAAATGGCATACAGCGCCGGGGCCTGGGAGCCGGACAACCGTTCCTGATAGGACAGGCCGGTCCACTCGTACCCGATGCCCGCCGGCAGCTTGGCCGCCATCTTTTCCATCTCGCCCATGGCCACTCCCGAACTCTGGCCCGGAACCGGCTGGCCTAAAATCTCCATCGACGGCACCCCGTTGTACCGCTCTAAGCGGGGCGATCCGAACGTCCAGTGGGCTGTGGTGAAGGCGGAGAAGGGGACCATTACACCCTTCTGATTACGGACATACCACTTGTCCAGGTCTTCGCGTTGCATCCGAAACTGCGAGTCCGACTGAAGATAGACCTTTTTCACCCGGCCTTTATCTATAAAATCGTTCACGTAGGAGCTGCCCCAGGAGATCGACAAGGCGTCGTTGATGTCAGCCAACGATAACCCGAGCGCGCCTGCCTTTTCTTGATCAATATCCAACTTGAGCTGCGGAGTATCTTCTTGCCCATTGGGACGGACCGCCACCAGGTTGGGGTTCCGGGCGGCCATGCCCAGGAGTTGGTCCCGTGCCTGCATCAGTTTGGTATGACCCACTCCGGCCCGATCCTGCAATTTAAAGTCGAATCCGGCGGAATTACCCAGTTCCCGGACCGCCGGCGGGGCAAAGGCGAAGACCACCCCATCTCGGATAGATTTAAAGGCACCCATGGCCTTTCCAATTACGGCCCCAATCTTTAGATCGGGACGTTGACGCAGACTCCAATCTCGTAGCTTAACAAAGCCGAGACCTGCGTTTTGTCCGGTCCCAGCGAAACTGAAGCCGGCCACCGTGAACATGGCCTCCACGGCCTCTTTTTGATCCTCCAGGAAGTGGCGCTCCACTTGCTTTAAGACACTCCGGGTCCTGTCCATTGTGGCGCCAACGGGCAGTTGGGCTTGAATGTATAGATACCCCTGGTCCTCATCCGGTAGGAAGGCGGTGGGCAGACGCAGGAACAGCCATCCCATGGCGGCCACGATGACGAGATAAACAACCATGTAGCGCCACGTCTGGCCGAGCATCCCGCCGACGACTGAGCGATATTTGTTGCTGCTGCAATCAAATCCTCGGTTGAACCAGCGAAAAAACCAGGCAAAGATGCCGCTTTCAGCCGCCACATGCCCCTTTTGCACCGGCTTGAGCAAGGTGGCACATAGGGCCGGGGTCAAGATCATGGCGATGGCCACTGACAGGACCATGGCCGAGACGATGGTGATGGAAAACTGCCGGTAGATAACGCCGGTGGAACCGCCGAAAAAGGCCATGGGCACGAACACCGCCGACAACACCAGGGCTATCCCGACCAGGGCCCCGGTGATCTGCTTCATGGATTTGCGAGTCGCCTCCTTGGGCGAAAGGCCTTCCTCGCTCATCACCCGTTCCACATTTTCCACCACGACAATGGCGTCATCCACCAGGAGGCCGATAGCCAACACCACTCCGAACATGGTCAGCGTGTTTATTGAATATCCACAGGCGGCCAGCACCCCGAACGTCCCGAGCAACACCACTGGCACGGCGATAGTCGGAATCAAGGTGGCGCGAAAATTCTGCATAAACAAAAACATCACCAGGAAGACCAATATGATGGCTTCGACTAGCGTTTTGATCACTTCTTCAATGGAAATTTTGATGAAGGGCGTGGTGTCGAAGGGATACACCACCTTCAGGCCCGGGGGGAAAAACCTCTGCAGGTCTTTCATCTTAGCCATGACCGCAGTGGCAGTGTCGAGAGCATTGGCGTCGGGCGACAGCTTGACGGCCAGGGCGGTGGACGGTTTCCCGTTATAGCGTGGAATATTATCGTAGTTTTCACTGCCTATCTCGCAGCGGGCCACGTCCCGGAGAAAGACTGAGGAGCCGTCGGCGTTAGTGCGAAGCAAGATTGATCCGAACTGGTCAGGAGTCTTGAAGAGAGTCTGGGCCATGACTGTCGCATTTAACTGCTGGCCTTTGGCATAGGGCGTCCCTCCCAATTGACCGGCGGAGACCTGGACATTTTGAGCCTGAACGGCCACTCTCACGTCAGCCGGGGTTAACTTGAAATTATTCAGCTTATTTGGATCGAGCCAGATCCGCATGGCGTATTGGGAGCCGAACATTTGGACTTCTCCGACCCCGACCACTCTGGCGATAAGGTCCTGGACGCTGCTGGCTACATAATCAGCCAGATCGTACTCATTCATGGACCTGTCTTCCGAGTAGAATCCCAGAATCATGAGAAAATTTCTGGTAGATTTGGTGACCTGGATACCCTGCTGCTGAACTCGTTGCGGCAGCAGAGGAGTGGCGAGTTGGAGCTTATTCTGGGTCTGGACCTGGGCGATGCTCGGATCGGTTCCCGCATCGAAGGTCAGAGTGATGGTGGCTCTTCCGGAAGAGTCACTGGTGGAGGACATATAGCGCATGTTGTCGATGCCGTTCATCTTTTGCTCGATAACCTGGGTCACCGTGTCATCAACCGTTTGAGCCGAAGCTCCGGGATAGGTCGCGTTTATGGATATTTCCGGCGGAGCGATGGCCGGATACTGCGCCACCGGCAGTTTCTTGATCGCCAAGACGCCGGCCAGCATGATGATGATGGCGACCACCCAGGCGAATATGGGGCGGTCGATGAAGAACTGAGCCATGGAAAACTCCTTTAGTCTTTGCCGACCCGCGGCTTGTCTACGGATGCCGGGGTCACACCGCCGGTCTTGCTGCTGAACGGTACAGCCTTGACCACCACACCGGGCTGGGCTTTCTGGAGCCCCTCAACTATCAGGCGGTCACCCGGCTTCAGACCATCGCTGATCAACCATCTATCACCCAGCGCCCTGGCCACCTTGAGGTTACGCAGCTCGACCTTGTCGCCCTCTCCCACGACCAGGGCAGTGGCGTTACCAGCCGGGTCGCGGGTCACTCCGCGCTGCGGAACCAGCAGGGCCTGTTCTTTGGATCCTTCTTCAATGACCGCCCGGACATACATACCAGGCAGCAAGAGATCATTGGGATTGGGGAAGACGGTGCGCAGGGTCACCGAGCCGGTGCTCTGATCCACGGTGACCTCGGAGAACTTCAACTTTCCCGGCAGCGGATATGACGTCCCGTCTTCAAGCACCAGACCGACTTTAGCTTGTCCTTCGGCATCGCGCGTGATCGAGCCGCTGGCCAGATCCCGTTTAAGGCGCAGCATGTCGGCGCTGGACTGAGTCACATCCACGTAGATCGGATCGAGCTGTTGAATGGTGGCCAACGGTGATGCCTGGCTGGCCGTGACCAGGGCCCCGGTAGTCACCGCAGACCGGCCGATTCTTCCGGAGATAGGTGCACCAACGTGGGTGTAGGCCACGTTGATCCTGGCTGTGTCCACATCTGCCTTCTTGGCCGCCACATCTGCCTCAGCCTGCTTAAGAACGGCAGAAGCGTCATCATAGTCTTGCCGGCTGACCGCATTAATCCCGACCAGTTCCTTATAGCGATCCGTTCTAAGCCGGGCCGGGATGACATTGGCCTCGGACTTGGCCAGAGCGGCCTTGGCGCTGTTATAGGCGGCCTGATAGGTGGCTGGGTCGATCTGATATAAGATTTGCCCGGCTTTGACATCCGAGCCTTCCTTGAACAGCCGCTTCTGGATAATCCCGCCGACTTGCGGCCGCACTTCGGCAATCATGTAGGCCGATGTCCGTCCAGGCAATTCCATAGTTAACGTCACTTTCTCGGGCTGGACAACCACCACTCCCACTTCCGGAAGATTGGCTGCCGGTGGTCCGCTGGCCACGGTCTGATTTCCGCATCCGGCGATCAGCAGGCTTCCGAGTAGGAATCCCGCGACTGAGACCAGTCTGACTCTGTATTTGGTTCGCATAGGCACCTCTATGTTTATAAACGTCGGCCCGGTCGACGGGATATCGCCGGGTTGGTTGATAGTGCTGCTCTGAGTATGACTCCACATCCCCATTACCTTCTGACGGCATCCCAGCAGGCCTCGGCCACTTGCCGGCTCAGCATGTCGTCTACCTGGACGAACCCAAATATGTTATCCCTGGCCAATGATGTCAGCGGACCGATCCACAGGGCGAAAAGTGCCACTAAAGGTAGATCCTTGATGATCTGAAGGGCGACTCCCTGCTCGAGCAGCTCCTTGAACGGATGACGATTACTTGAATCTCCGAATAGCTTGTCACGACGGTAATCCCTTCCATAGGGCGAGTTGTGGAACTGCTCCAGGTAGCGGAATTCTAATGGAAAAGAAAAAAAATATCGGAGAAGCGCCGTACACAGGTGCAAAAATTTTTCCCTGACAGGTAATCCTTCATCATACCCGGCCTGGATATGGTCCAGTATCCGCGCTTCCAGATCTCGGAATAGTTCTTGAATCAGCACGTCTTTGCTCTCAAAATGTCGGTATATGGTCCCCGCCCCGACCCCGGCGCGTTCGGCGATCATGGCCATGGGGGCGCCATGAAAACCAAACTCGGCGATCAATTCTAAAGCCGCCTGGAGTATTTCGTTACGTTTTTCGGTTTTGGACATTATTGTCTCCAGGAATGAACATTCATTCCATATTAAAACCTATCTTCCGACCGGTCAACATAATTATGCAAATCCGGACGGAAGGCCGGGGATAAAAACTAATAAATTAGCTGGTTATATCGCAATAGGCGGGCTTTATAGGATAAGAGATGTTCGGCAGGAGGTGTTCCGCTTCAACCTAAACAAGTTGCTTGACTACTTTAACGCCCTTCTATATGCTTTAAAAAAACATGTTTACGTTGACCAGTTGTCAAATGACTGTGCGAAACTGCAGGCAGTATCCCTGAGGAGGCGAGGCTAGGCGGCCCTGCTTGAGTTAGATCACCGGTTGGGGTGGACCAGATGGGATTCATCATCCGGAAGAACGATCCCAAAGACGCTCGTTTAAAATGGCTGGAAATCACGCCAAAGGGAAGGCAGGTGCTGAAGAGTATTTCTGAGGAAAAGGAGCTGAACATGAAGAAATACTTGAAAAAATACTCCGATGACGAAAAATCCGACATTCTGTCCGTGATGAAAGGTATCCTTAAGTCCGGGTGACAGTGAACCGTAATTGAAAAGCGGCCAATAATAATTTGATAGAGGGCATTATGATTACATCAATTTCAATAAAGAACTTCAAGAGCTACAAGGAGGCCAAAATGCCTCTCGCCGCGATGACTTTCTTGATTGGCGCCAATGCTTCGGGCAAAAGCAACGCACTAGAAGCGATCCGGCTCCTTTCATGGATGGCAAAAGGGAATCGTTTGGATGACATAGTACGGCAAATACAAGGTGGAGATCCCCTTGTTCGCGGACAACCGGGTGATTTGTTTAGAAACACACAAAATAGTCTAACCATAGGTTGTCACATTGAAGGCATAATGGAGGGATGGGAAGAACTCAGTGTCGAGATAGGTTTGTCGGGTGACCAACTCATCCTCGCCGGGGAATCGGTATCTAAGGCATCTGAGAGCCTTCCACTTTATCGAGTGGAAGGGCCACCCAGTGCACATACTGATGAAATAAGCATAATGTACAATAACTTCAAGAGAGGCAAAAACAAACCGCATATCCCTTGCTCAAACCGCCAGGCCATTTTTTATCAACTTGAGACTCCAAGTCGTTTTGATAAATCCCATGAAGATTCTCAAAGAATTATTCCTGCCGTCACCAAAGCATTGCGAGAGATATTGCGAAACATTGTTTTTCTTGACCCTCGTCCTGCCTCCATGCGGGGTTATCCTTACGCAGGAGATGATGAAATCAAGGAAAATGGTTCGAACCTCTCCAGTGTTCTATTCAAGATTTGCTCTAAAAGTAAGACCGAAAAAGAAAAGCTTCTGGATTTTATTCGTTCCTTGCCAGAGCAGAACATCACTGATATTCAGTTCATTAAGACGGATCGGAATGATGTCATGGTCCGCCTGAAGGAATCCTTTGGCCCCAAGGAACGCCTGGTTGACGCCCCACTATTGTCGGATGGCACGCTACGCGTACTTGCAATCGGTGCCACGCTTCTCAGTTCACCAAAAGGCGCGCTGGTAATTATTGAAGAGATCGATAACGGTGTACACCCAAGCCGAGCAGATAATCTTGTCAAGCAGATTCAGACCATCGCTTCTAGCCGACAGCTACGTGTACTAATCACATCTCACAATCCGGCATTATTAGATGCTCTACCTGATGAATCGTTGGGCGATGTGCTTTGTTGCTATCGCGACCAGGTTGACGGAGACAGCCGCATGGTGCGACTAATGGATATGGAACGCTTTCCTGAACTAATTGCTCAGGGAACGCTGGGGCATTTGATGACTAAGCGTATCCTTGAACGATTTCTGAAAGATGACACGACTGCTGAGCAGCGCAAACAATCATCGCTTTCTTGGCTAGAACAGTTCAAGAAAGAAGAGATTTCCCTATGAGCGTCGTTTGCTTGGTTGATACCTCAATCTTCGTCGAAGTGCTGAATGTGCCTCATATGGCTCATCATCATAATCAGACACTTCAGGCCTTAGAGGAAAAAATCAGGGCTAATGAATCTTTGTTCTTACCAATGGCCACCATCTTGGAGACCGGCAATCACATTGCACAAAATGGCGACGGGAATTTGCGCCGCAAATCTGCCGAACGCTTCGTGGCTGAAGTTCAGAAAGCAATTGACGGGGCATCACCGTTCAAGCCTGTCAGCTTCATTACAGCAGAAGAGCTTAAGATGTGGCTGGCGGAATTTCCAGATATGGCGATGAGAGGATGTGGATTAGGCGACCTTTCGATTATTCACGATTGGAGTCGCCTCTGTAGCCAAAACGCTGGCCGCCGTGTCTACATCTGGTCACTGGACGCACATCTTGGAAGCTACGACAGACCATCAACTATTTGACCATGCAGCCATCGGCTACTCCAATCGTCTCCCTTTATCGGACTCCCGGATCAATTTAGATCTTCTTGATCGTTTCTATAACCTTAGTCAACTGCTCATGGGTGGCCAGGACATCGTCAAGCATGACGGCCAGGGCTTCTTTGGCGGGGGCACCTTGATGGATCAAGGCCCGGATGATGTAGACATTGAGGTAGAGTTGCCGTCGGAGGGTCACCTCCAGGTTAAACAGGTCCGGGCATTGGGTCAGGATGCGGGACAGGACCTCTTCCTTCTCCGCTTGAGGGGCTTGCTCATAGGACTGGAGGAGCCGGTCGTACTTTTGGCGCAACCGGTTAAGGGAAGAATCCAGTAGCTTTTCTTCGAATACGCGGCTTAGTTCTTCAATCTTGGTCATGGCTGCCGGCCTCCGCTTCAACGGCTGTGGGTCCGGCCTCCAGGGACCGGACATGGTCATAGATAACCTGGGCTAAGCTGGGGTTGATACCCGGCGCGGCGGCCAGATCAGTCACCGAGGCCTCCCGAATTCGCTTCAGGCTGCCAAAGTGAGTCAGCAGTCCTTTCCTTCTTTTCGTCCCGACCCCGGGGACATCATCCAACAAAGACAGCAACGAAGACTTCCGACGGAGCTTTTGGTGATGGGAAATGGCGAAGCGATGGGCCTCATCCCGGATGCGGGTGAGGAAGAACAAAACGGGTGAGTTCCGGGGCAGGATGATTGGGTTTTTCCGGCCAGGGATAAAAAATTTGGGCTGTTCTTCGTTATTGTCCCGGTCTTTGGCCATGCCCAGGAGGTCCGGACGAGCGGTTAGGCGGAGTTCCTCTTTGACGGTGACGGCCACATTCAGTTGGCCCTTGCCGCCGTCGACCATGAGCAGATCTGGGAGGGCCTCGGTGTTCATCGACCGGGTCAGGCTGCGCTTCAGGACCTCGTACATCATGGCGTAGTCGTCGGGCGTGGCCAGGGATTTGACCTTGAAAATGCGGTAGGCGGATTTCTTGGGCCGGCCGTTTTCAAACGTGACCAAAGAACCGACCGGAAACACTCCCTGGATATTGGAAATATCGAAACATTGTACGGTTTCGGGAAGGTGACTCAAGCCAAAGGCCCGTTTGGTCTCTTCCAAAATGGCCAGGTTTTCCGACTCTGTCTTGAGCCGGTTCTCCAATCCCTCCGCGGCATTCTGACCGGCCATGGTCACCAGCTTTAGTTTGTCGCCCCGTTGCGGGACCAGAATTTTGACCCGATGGCCGGTAAAGTCCGCCAGAACCTCTTCCATTAGACTGCGGTCTTCAAAATCGGTCGGGATCAGGATTTCCGGCGGAATGATCGTCTGGTTTCCATAGTATTGTTTGAGGAAGGCCTCGGTTATCTCCGGTTGATCCGTGGATCGCTGGGTGACCGGAACCGTCCGGCTGCCGATCAATATCCCCTGCCGGATGAACAACAGGGCCGCCTGGGCACCCCGATGATCCAGGTGAATGCCCAGCACGTCGCGGTCGGCAAAATCGGACGAGACCATCACCTGCTTTTCCAGGGTGCGTTCGATGCTTTTAATTTTATCCCGGATTTTGGCGGCCCGCTCATAGGCCATCTCTCGGGATGCGGCGGCCATGTCATTCTTGAGCTGTTGCATCAGGTGTCCGTTGCGGCCCTGGAGGAATAGCGTCACCTGCTTGACTATATCCTGATATTCCTGCTTGTCCACGCCCATTAAACACGGGGCCAGGCACAGGTGCATCTGATAGTTCAAGCAAGGCCGGTTGCGCGGCTTAAGGATGCCCTGTTTACATTTTCGCAAAGGGAAAATCCGCTCCAAGAACCGCAGGGTTTCCCGGACGGAATGGGAGGACGAGTAGGGTCCGAAATAGGCCGCGCCATCTTTCTTCATCCGTCTGACCATTGATAGGCGCGGGAAAGATTCATCCAGGGATAACCGCAGAAGAGGGTAGTTTTTGTCATCTCTGAGCACCACATTGTAGTTGGGCCGGTGCTTCTTAATCAGGCTGCTTTCCAGGAGCAAGGCTTCTTTTTCGGTGGTCGTAATGATCACCTGAATATCTGTGACCTTGGACATCAGCACCACCGTCTTGGGTGCCATCGCTCCGGCGTCTTTGAAATAGGACGTCACCCGTTTCTTCAGGTTGCGAGCCTTCCCCACATAGAGCACCTTGCCTTCCGATGATCTCATCAAGTAGACGCCAGGGTTGCTGGGAAAACCCTGGGCCATGCTCTTAAGGGTGGCTTGTTCTGATGATTTGGGAGAGTTCGGGGGATTATTGTCCATGATCACATCCATCGTAGGGGAACCATGCCGGCGTCTGGTGATTATGCCTTCAATCCCGATGGGCGGCAACAAAAAAACACGCGATTGCACTGACCAACGTCAAGCAGGCTGATTATTCCAACTTGTGTGCGGGTGAGCACCAATTGTTGTCACTCGTTGAAGGAACCCAGCGACCCTAATGTTATTGAATTAACAGTCTGCGCATATTGGAGGCATAAACCCAGGGTGGCGCTTCGCTGACCCTGGGCTAGATTGTTTTTCCCCTACGGGGAAAGGAGGTCCAGCTATTTGTAACCGATGTTTTATCTTGACAGTCCATTGCCGGGGCTAATCATGCCTGAGG
>JADFXK010000014.1:25276-25808 GCA_015233625.1 Deltaproteobacteria bacterium
TTGAATTAACAGTCTGCGCATATTGGAGGCATAAACCCAGGGTGGCGCTTCGCTGACCCTGGGTAAGGTGTACACCAAACCTGGAATCTTAATTTAATGACATTGACCAGCAACCAGCACCCAGCACCCAGCAACCACGCCACCTCGCCAAATTTCTACCATCCTGCAGCGAAGTGTGTTATATTACCTCCGTCACTCTTCCGAGACAATCACGCCGTTTCTCTAACCAACGAGCCTATTTGAACTAACCAGATGATAAACTACGAAGAACCATCAATGACATCGTCAACCCCAAATATGCCCCCCCGGAAATCGACCAGGCATTTTGCCCGGTCCAAACCAGCCCTAGTCCTGGGCGCGGCCATTGTGGCCGTCTGGCTGGTGATGTTGGGCGTCCTGGTTAAGCGCGTCTATTTTCCCCAGATTTCCGGCCGGATATCATTGCCTAAGGTGGAGGACGTGGCCGGGATAATGGGTGGCGACAGGTGGATGTCCATCTATTATAAGGGCCACAAGATTGGATTTTCCAATT
>JADFXK010000150.1 GCA_015233625.1 Deltaproteobacteria bacterium
CCAGAGCTGCTTCTGTTCGTTAGTAAATTTCCCCTTCAATCTGATGGTTCCGGTTTTGGTGTCAACGGCATTGTCGATGAAGGCGATAACTCCCTCAAATGCCGGATCCTGACTTTGAGGTGGTTTGGCTTCCACTTTGAGCGGACCCCTGGCCATAAATTTCATGATTTCCGGAAGATACTGTTCCGGTACGGCGAAATTTACATAAATTGGTTGAATCTGATTAATTACGACCATGGGGTTGTCTTCATTGTTTTTGATCATATTTCCGGCATAGGCGCTCAAGGACCCCGTTTTGCCGGTGATTGGCGCATAAATGTAACAATAACTTAATTGCAGACGGGCGTTATCGATGGTCGCCTTGTCAGCTTTGATGGCGGCCACCAGGGCTTCATAATTGGACTGAACCTGATCCAACTGCTCCTTGGCGATGGCTCGGGTGGTGAAAAGCTTGCTGTAACGGCGCAAGTCTTCTTCGGCTTTCTTAAGCAAGGCCTGATTACGGTCCATCTTGGCCTGAGCCTCCTTCAAGGCGGCATCACCGGGTCCAGGGTCCAGGGTAAAGAGCAAATCCCCCTGGTTGACAAACTGGCCCTCCTGGAAATGAACCTTTTTGAGTTGGCCGACCACCCTTGACTTGATCGACACGGTGGTCAGGGCCTCCACATTTCCGATGGCTTCCAACTGAACCGGAACGGTCTTGGAAATAGCCTGGCCGATCTTCACCGGGACTGCTTCTGGGGCCTTTTTCTTCATCTGGTCTGGTTTTTCGCCGTTGCAGGCGGCGATAAAGGTCAGCCCGACCAGCAGCAGACTAAATGCCGCCCAAATAGAATAGCGGCCGGCCCTAAGTCCATTCATGTTACAACGTTTCATGGGTTCCATTTTTATCTCAGGTTGATTTTCGTTGGTCGCGCCGCGGATGTGGATGCCGGGGGTATTGATAAGGCCTGGTCCAGTCCGGCGACGTCCCTGGAATGAACGCAAAACCGGAGTCTTCATATCAGGTTTGATTTAATTTTTCAAGTGACTATCCTGGCCGGGCACAGGCCGACAGTCAACTCCGTCTGTTTCTTTTAGCACTTTTAAAGAATCCAGACAGTGCCGGGCAGTAAAAAAAAATCAATAATCAGGCTTTTGTCTTTACCTGGATTAAAATCTCCAACAGACCGAACCAGATTAGATAACAACGAGAAAAACCCAGACTGGATAATCAGGTAATTGAAAAGCGGCTGGGGACCCCGCGGGTAACTTGGGCTGGTTCCAGGGTCCCAGGACTGAGCTTATTTTAAAACATAAATTTTAAACGTTTGTTTGAATTTGTCAACACTTTTTCTAACGGCAATGATCCGAACAAGCAAAAGCAATAACAATACATCAGGTTGCTGTTATTTTATCGAAACAATAGTAACTAAACACCACATCTTCGCTTATGCCCCTGAGGTGATGACGGATTGTAATGATTCATCCAGTTCTTTTCCATTGACTGTCTTAACGCAAACAATTAAATTGGGTTTGGGCTCAACATTTGAGCCACGGCCGACCTGAATATTCCGGCAGGTGATAACAAACACCACACAGAAGAATTAGGAAGAGTCGCTTATTCATCTTTGGTCTAGGAATGCTTAAATTGGCTTCAACCAATGGATGTTAACATTTTGATGGGAGGCACAAATGGAAAAGTTCTTGTTCATCATGACTAAAGGCTTTGAAAAGTCCGGCGGAGCCACCCGAGCCATGCAGTTTGCCGCCATGACGGCCCGCAAGGATCTTCCAGTGGACGTCTTTCTAATTGACGACGCCATTCATTGGGCCCAGCTTGGCCTGGCCGAAGGCATCAGATCTTCAACGGGAGAACATATGAAAGACCTGTTGGATGAACTGGTGAGCAAAAAAGCCGTCATTCACGTTTGCAAGGCTTGTGCCGATAAGCGGCTGGTCTCATCGGATGATCTTATCCCTGGGGCGAAAATTTCCGGAGCTCCGGTGTTAGTGGATATGATGACCAGCCCTGAGTATAAGGTATTCACTTTCTAATAACCGGAACCAACCCTCAACTATCGGGAATTATGGTTTTCCGAAATCATGGATTGCCGGTTGCCGCCTCTTTTTCTTTGGGTAGCCGGCAACAGGTCCTTCTGAAAGCGTCAAATGTATCCGGGCGCACTATTGTCTCAACTAAAGCCGGCGAGTGTCGTGTCGTCCCGGCAAACTGGAACGCCCAAAGCTAAGTGAAGAAATCATAATCAACCACCGTCCCGCAAAGAGGCTCAATTGCTTAATGATTCTGATCATCATGAGGATATTAGGCCAGAGCGTCTTGTCCTTCATATTTACCGTCAGGTTTTTTTTGGGTGAATGGGTCTCGTGATTATCCCGAGCGGACCGACCTTGTTGTCACCCTCAGCCCCACTTGCCCAGATTAACAAGGATAACTATGAAAGATGAAGACAAGACAAAAGAACAACTTATTGGTGAATTTAAGTCATTATACCGACGAGTGGCGGAGTTGGAACTTTCGGAAGCCGAGTGCCAACGTAATCGCAAGGAACTGATGGAGCTTAACCTGCAACTGGAAGAAGCAGTGAATCAGGCCAATCGAATTGCGGTGGAGGCTCAGGTGTCCAACGTCGAGTTTAACCGCATTTTCAATACGGCCACCGATGGGATGTGTCTAATTGATTACGATTTCAATATAGTTATGATAAATCACATGCTCCTCAAGCTCCTGAAAAAAAACGGCGATGAAGTAGTCAATCGCAAGTGCCATGAAGTCCTTGGCGATTACCAGTTATGCCACAGCCCCCTCTGTCCTCTGGTCCTGATTCGAGAGGGAAAGGATCGGGTGGAATACGAAGTAGAAAAAACGCGTTCTGACGGCGCCAAGATTCCTTGTCTGGTCACAGCCAGTTCTTTCCGCGATACTGATGGCTCGATCCTGGGAATGGTGGCTAGTTTCAAAGATATGTCCTTACACAAGCGGGCCGAAGAAGAAAGAATCTACCGCGAAAAGCTTCAAGCTGTTCTGGAAATTGTGGGCGCCGTTTGTCACGAACTTCACCAACCGATGCAGACCATTTTGGGCTATTCAGACTTGATCTTGATGGATATTCAGGAGGACAACCCCCTATACGAGGACTTGCAGATTGTGCGAGAGCAGATTGTGACCATGAGGGAATTAACCAAAAAACTACAGAAAATTACCAGGTATGAAACTACCGGTTACGCCGGTAAAACAAAAATTATTGATATTGATAAGAGTTCCGGATGATGGCCATGTCGCCGCTTTTTCGAATCGCCCCAAATCCGGCCTTCTCAAACCGGGAAGCCCAAACCAACTCCCCGGGGCCGCGCAGGTCCCAATCTTGACGTGCAGACATGCCTGTTTCTCATTCTTGCCCCTTGACTAATGATTCTCCAGCCTTCCTACACAACGTTGCAATCCTGAAACAGCCAATCGGATTAACTATTTTTTTTCCGCTTTTTGGGCGTCAGACTTTTTATGGGCGATTTCCTCACTGATCTTGCCGACCTTGGCCTTGTCGATAAAACCCCAGACCTGTCCGGCCTTGCGCACGTTCATCAGCATGATCAACTGAGCCGCGAGAGTCGGGTCCAAATCCGACAGTAGCGGGCCGGCCAGTTCTGGAGGAGTCTGTTCATAAATCTTGGCCAGGCGGACGAGTGTCTCATCATTATGGGGGCCTTCTTTGGGCTTTTTGACCTCTTGTATTTCTTTCTTCTTGGCCGCCAGTTCATCTATCCTCTTTTGGACTTCAGCCAGCTTATCCAACAGGACCTTAATATCCGCCTTGACCTGCTGCATTCTGGTCTCGCGCTCGGCGATCTTTTCCTCTTTTTCCCTGTTGTCTTTCGCCAGTTTTTCTTTGGGCGTCAGGGAATAGGCCGGCGTGGGCGTAGGTGTCGGAGTAGGAGTAGCGGTCGGAGTCGGGGTAACAGGGCGCTTCTGCTCCGTCCTCGTGGTCCTGGCGGGTTCTGGGGATGGTTCCGTGCCGTCAGACAAGTCCACTGGTTCCCGCATGGTATCTTCATCCTCCTGGGCCGGCGGACTGGTTGGTTTCGGGGTGGGAGTGGGTGATGGGATAAGAATCTTCTTCTGGATCTCGGCCTGGTGGGCCTTTTTCCGAGCCTGGGCGCTGTTGTTTTTTTTCCGGGTTTGGGCTGCGGAGCGCTTTGTCTGGGCCTGGGCTGCAGGATGCTTTCCCTGGGTTTGGGCTGCCGTGTGCTTTCCCTGGGCCTGGGCCTTGGCTACGGGGTGCTTTTCCTGGGCCTGGACGATAGCCGGCCCGATCCATTCATCCCCCCGAAGGCATCGAGGACCACCAGGGTAGAAAAATAACGAAACCAGGCTTAAGCCCGAAATGAATCCTAATATGGATATTATCTTGCGCATGATGTCGTTTTTGTTTTTCGGTTTGCGGGGATCAAAGGCTTCCGGCCGACCGGGTTCATCTTCTTCGGTCAACATCCCTTTCCAAGACTCTTTGCATTTCCGTCAGGTGTTCCAACTTGGCTTCCAGGTCCCACTTGACTTTGTTTAGCCGGGCCTCTTTTTCAGCCGTTTCCTCTTCTTTTTTATCAAGATCTTTGGAGCGCTGCCTCAATTCCGAATAAGTATAGTCCGGCGCGGGTGTCGCCGATGGTCCGGTGACCGGTTTAATTCCTTTGCCCTCACGCGAGTTGGTGTCTGTCGGCCCAAGGCTGGTCATCGGAGGAATAACCGGCTTGTCTCGGTGCCATGTGGCCGGAAGCAAACCTCGGACCGCGTCCGGAATCGGCAATACCTCCCTCAGTCCATCAAGAATTGGCAGGGGGGCCACCCAGACGACCCCGATGATGGTGGCGGAGGCGAACGCAAAAAGGGATATAATCAAAATCTTTCGCATGGTTATTCCTGACGCGGCCATCGGTTTACCGGCCGAATCTGGTGATGGCCACTTCATCGAGCAGCTTGGTTTCTTTCATGTTCTGTTCCTTGCGCCAGGTAGTGAATTGATGGGCCTTGAGAGTCTCCAGAATCTTTTTCCTCTTGGTGGCATCAATCAAGTCCTGCCGACACTTTTCCTGATATTCTTGGGCCTTATGGATAGCCTGGATTTGCTCGGCCAATTCCTGACTCAATCGACGGAAAAAATTTCGATAGATGGTCAGTTCCGCCAGGTCGACACCCTGCTGTTGTTTGACCCGGTATTCTTCCGTGTAGCGGGTCTCCATTTCCTTTAGGGTGGTCAGCTTAGCCTCCTCTTCTTGAAGAATTCTGGTGCTTTCGGAGAATTTGAGGAGTTGCTGTTCTTCCTCCTGGATTCTCAGGCGGAGCAACGTTTCTAAGTTAAACCGAAACATGGCGGTAGCACCTCGCACTCTTAAAGGCGTCCATCAGGGTGGGATTATTTGGATTGGCCGCCAACCCCTCCCGGTATACCTGGTGGGCCAGGTCAAAATCGCCCAGGTGTTCAAACGATGAGGCCAGGTTAATGTAGCTTATGACATTTCTGGGCTCCAAGTCAATGGCCCGGCGGAAATGGATAACGGCTTTGGTGTAGTCATATAGTTTGGAGTAAATCAGCCCCAGGTTGAGGTGACCAATGGCAAAGCCATCCAGCGCGGCCACACTTTTCAACGACTCATCCAGGGCGTCCTCCAACCTGCCTTGCTCAAGATATAATCCAGCCATATTATTATGAATTTCTGGATTATGGGGATGAATTTCCAGGCCCCGCCGCAGGACATCCTCAGCTTCCACCAAATGGCCTAACCGGTAATACAAAAAAGCCAACTTGGTCCTGGCCGGCAGGAAGTCCTCCCGCAGCCGCAGGGTCCGCTCAAAAAAGGCCGCGGCCTCATCCACCCGGCCTTCTTTTTCCGCCAACATGCCCAGGTTGTAGTACGGGTCAGGCAGGCCGGGGTTGGCCTTGACGGCTTTGTTGAAATATTCTCTAGCCTTAATCAGCTCCCCCAGGTTCTGATACATCGCCCCCAGATCGTTCAAGGCATGGGGTCTATTTTCCAAGGTATAGACCGACATGGGCAGGTAGATCCGTTTGTTCAGATAACGGTCCAGCAGATCAAAGTACTTATTGTAAGCCTCCAGGGCCTCCTTTTCTCTCCCGGCCTGGGCATGAAGCCGACCCAGATCAAAAAAAGCGTCCAAATAATGCGGGCAAAGGGAGATAATATCTTCCAGGGCGGCCTGGGCTTCATCAAACCGATTCAATCGAGTCAGGGCCACGGCCAGGGTGTGGTACATATCAGTAAAGAAAGACTGGGCAAAGTCGAAACCCGGCTGAGCTTTTAACAAGGAGATGGCCCGGCGGGCGGCCTCGATGGCCTCTTCGGTCTGGTCGTCCATGAATTTAATTTTACATAAGTTATAATATATAAAAGGGTTATTAGGATCAGCTTCCAACTGTTTTTCCAACAAAGCCGTGGTCCTGACGCACTTCTTAGCCATCTTGTCGTCGTCTAAGGCATAGCCGTAATGATACATCCGGACGTCCGAATAGGGAACCGGACCGGTGAAGATCAGTTGATTATGAACGATCCCCTCATAGTGAATGCCCTGATGGTTGCGAAACAACCGGATGGTGTTCATCTTAGAGAAAGATATCTTGTCTTTGAGTTGATTGAATAAGATAAAATAGACTCCGGTCGCGCCGATGAGTTTGGTCAGGGCCCGCAACTTGTTATGATCATCGGGTTCCAATCGCTCATCCGCATCCAAAATCAGAATCCAGTCGCCGGTGGCATAGGAGAGGGAATAATTCCGCATCTTGGAGAAATCGTTTTCCCAGGGATGATGGTAAACCTTGGCCCCGAATGAGGCGGCGATCTCCGGAGTCCGGTCGGTGGACCCGGTATCCACCACGATGATCTCATCCACCACGTCCCTGGCGCTGGCCAAGCACCGGGGCAGCATGATTTCCTCATTCTTGACGATCATGCACAGAGAAATGGTCCCTTCTTTGTCTCCTTCAGTGACGGGGAGCGGGGCCTGGTCGACCCCGGCCAACGTCTGGGCTGGTTGGGCAGCCACGGCCGCGCCACGCGACTGACCTGTCCGGCCAATGGCCACTCCGGTCGGGCCGGGTGCCGGGATAGAGGCCATCCTGGCCAGGTCGGCCGTCAGATCGACCGAAATATCCTCGACGGGAGCCATTATGGCGGCCAGGCCCACGGGATTGGGGGCTTGCCCCTCATCCGCTCCGGTCGGCCGGGAAGGTGACGAACCTTTCATTCGGCCCACCTGAGCGCCCGAGATTGGGCTCTTTTTGCCCTTGAGTTTGTCTTTCTTGCTTTTCTTCATCCCGGTTTCCTGCGAGGTCATCTGGAAGTGATGACAAATCCTTGTTCCGTATCAACGGGTAAATGCCTTACCGGGGTTCGCCCGGATCATTTATAGGCTTCATCGTGGTGCCTGAGGGCAGCAAAGGTAACCAGTTTTTTCTGGTCGTCTACCTCGAATATCAAAACAAAACTACCCAGGTGAGCCCGGCGCCTATTCTTTAGCACGTTCCGCAATGGCTTATAGTGGTGCGGGCTTTCCAGAATTTCGTCTATCTTATCCTTTAACCGTTCCTGGAGATCGAAATGGGCTTTGATTTTTTTCAGGTCTTTCTTGAAATCCTCTGCATAGTCGTCGTTGTATCTACTCATCTTCCCACACCGACTTAAAGAACGCCTCCCTTTCTTCCTTGCTTCGACAGGTGATGACATTTCCTTTCTTGACTTCTTTGTCTATCCTTTCCATTTCGGCCACGAACTCGGGACGGAACATTTCTTCGGGAGGCATATTTTCATCTTCGTCTGGTACGGGTTCGATAGTGATGGTGAATGTTTCTTCCGGGACGAAACCTTGTTTTATCAGCCACTCGGCGGACAATTCGGTTCCTTTTACGTTCTCTATAGTCTTACCAAGCATTGGATTGCTCCTCCCATCAACTACGATTTTTCTTCTGCCACGATGCTCTGTGTTACTAATGCTTAATTTGATGGACTTCGCGACTCCCTCTTGTCATTTCGAGCCTGGCGAGAAATCTTAAAATTCCTCACATTCGTTCAGTATGACAAATTGGAATCATCGGCTTTTTGGTTGTGGCCCAAGGCTGCGCCGTCAGTTTTATCCCACCAGGGCGCGCAGGTCATTCACACACTGGTCAAAAGTAACTTTTTCGTCAACGGCCTGGATCAGAAAGCTATTGATCCGGTCAATCATGGAGATGGCATTGTCGATGGCCGGGTTGGAGCCTTTGACGTAAGCGCCGATGTTGATCAAATCCTCAGATCGTCGGTAGGTGGCCAGGATGTTTAGAAGCCGCCCTGCAGCTTGTTTCTGTTCGGGCGTGACCACGTCGGACATGACCCGGCTGACGCTGCTCAATACATCAACGGCCGGATAGTGATTCTTGGCCGCCATTTCCCGGGTGAGCATAATATGACCATCCAGAATGGCCCGGGCGGCATCGGAAATAGGCTCATTGAAATCATCGCCCTCCACCAACACGGTGTAAATACCGGTTATGCTCCCGCCAGCCTCAGAGACGCTGGCCCGTTCCAGGAGCTTCGGTAAAAGTGTAAACACGGTAGGCGTATAGCCGCGAGTGGTGGGCGGTTCCCCCACGGCCAGGCCGACTTCCCGCTGGGCCATGGCAAATCGGGTCAAAGAGTCCATCATCAACAAGACGTCCTGACCGCGGTCCCTAAAATACTCGGCGATGGTGGTGGCGATGTAGGCCCCCCGCATCCGGACGAGGGGAGCTTGATCCGAAGTAGCACAGACCACCACCGACCGTCTTAATCCTTCTTCGCCCAGGTCCTTTTCGATGAATTCCCGCAACTCCCGACCGCGCTCGCCGATCAGCCCGATGACGTTGACATCCGCCCTGGTGTTTCGGGCCATCATACCCATCAGGGTCGATTTTCCCACGCCGCTACCGGCGAAGATGCCCATTCTCTGGCCTTTGCCCAGGGTCAACAAAGAATTAATGGCCCGCACGCCGACGTCCATGGGCTGGTGAATCCTGGCCCGTCGGAGGGGATTAAGCGGCTCCGCATAAATAGGGTAACGCGTTTCCGGGACTATC
>JADFXK010000151.1:0-2840 GCA_015233625.1 Deltaproteobacteria bacterium
GCCACCTCCGTCCTTGGGGTTGACAGGTCCGAATTATTCTGATAGAAGGCCGAATATGGAAGTGGATAGCTCGCTGGTGGGGCTCCCGGACTTCAAATCCGGTGTGGGGCACTAAAACTGTCCCGGGATGACAAAGGGGTTTGGTTTATCAAAGGAGGATCCCTTTACGAAGTATACAAAGAGATGGGGAATGCCGTGGCCACCGACCGATTGTGGCAACTGGAGCTCCACCGTCGGGCCGGCCGGGGCACTATGGCCGAAGTCTTCGGGGCATCCTTATTAAACATCGATATTTATGTTCGTACTACTGGATATTCGGAAGCGGAATTTCAGGCGGGTTTTGACCAACTCGATAAAGATTCGCACGATACCGTGCAAGCTTATGTGGACGGGATCAACCAGCGCATTGAAGAGATTAAATCTGATCTGTCGCAATTGCCTTTTGAGTTTGCCGCATATGGAAAGCAGATTGGCGCCGCCTTTTTCCCAAAACCATGGACACCCGGCGACGTCCTGGCCGTGATGGTCGCGCTGCAAAGAGTTTTCGATGCCGAGGCCCAAGCCACGGGCCAAATCCAGACCGCGGCCCTATTGCAGGAACTGCTTGCCAAATCTCCTGACAATTTCTTGCTCATGTTGACCGACCTACGCTGGCTCAGCGACCCAACCGCCCCAACCTACATCCCACAAATGGCCTCCGACAGGGCAGCCGGCCCGTCCCTCGTGAACCGGAGTGCCATCCCCGGAGCAAGAACACTGAATACCTTTCCTGACTTTAGCCAGGCGGCCAAAGAAATGTCCGAAACCCACGAGGCCTTCGTGGAAGGTCTAAAAAGCGTCAACGCTTACGTCAAGATGGGAAGTTACGGCTGGGTCGTGGCCGGTCGCAAAACTAAATCCGGACAGCCGATTGTCTACGCCGGTCCCCAGATGGCGTTCTCGGTGCCGTCAAATACGGTCGAGGGTTCTATCCAGGGCGGCGGGCTGAATGTCTCCGGTACATCCGTCCCCGGCATTCCGGGCCTTATTATCGGACGCACCCCTCATCACGCCTGGGCTTTTCAAGTGGGACACGCCCACACGGCAGACTACTATTTTGAATCTCCGCAAGCAGTCAAACTGCATCGCGTAGAAACCATAAAGGTGGCCGGGCAACCAGATGTTACCCTACCCGTGTACCGAACCAGTCACGGGCCGGTCGTTTATCCCCTGCCCTATGATCCGGGCAAACCGGTGAGGCTAATCTTTTCCTGGAAATACGCCCATTGGGGGTATGAATTTGATGTCTGCCGGGCGACCCTGGGCATGGCCCGGGCCAAAAACATGGATGAGTTCGGCCAGGCCTTGGAATACATCGCGGCCAGCCAACATATCCTGTATGGCGACCGCGACGGCAACATCGCCTACTGGATGTCCGGCCGGGATCCAATCCGGGCTCCGGGAGCAGACCCCCGCTTTCCCCAACTAGGTGACGGGACACAGGAATGGCCCCAACCCGTGCAACTTAAACCTCGTTCCACCGACCGGAATCCGGCCCAGGGCTACTACTGCGGCTGGAACAGTCGCTCCAGCTCGACCTATCAAAACTCCACCAACAACGTCGGACCATATCAGTTCGGCCCATTCCATCGGGCCCATGTAATTGACGAATATCTCTCTGGGCACAACAACCTGACCTTTGAAGAGCTCCGCGACCTGGCGTTGAACATCGCCACTACCGACTCCTTTGCTGATGGCGGGAACCCTTGGAAATTCGTGGCAAAATACTTCGCCGAAGCAGTCCAGGCCAATCCTAATGAAGCGCGCCAGGCCGCCCTGACCATGCTGCAGGGGTGGGACGGCCATTTTGTGGCCGGCGGGCCAGCCCAATGGGTGTCCGGGACCCAGCGGGCAGATGCCTGGGTGTTGGCCAATACCTGGATCCTGGAGACTATCCGGCTGACATTCGAAGACAAGCTTAAAACAGCCACCATGACCTATCAGGATCAGGACCCCAAGGTGCTGTTTAACGTCCTTCTCCATGCTTTGGCCGGCGAGTCGTCCAGCGTGGTTAATCTTTACGACTGGTTTCAGGATACCACCAACTCGGGCCAGCCGAATACGGCCAACGGGATCATCATCCACGCCCTGGACAATGTCCTGGCCAAACTGGGGCCGCAGCCCTGGAATCAGCCTCGGGGATTTATCACATACACCCATCCGTTACTGGGTGTCGTATGGAAAACCCCCTTCGCCTCCAGGTCGACCTATGCCCATTGTGTCGAATTAGGCCCGAATGGCCCGGTCCGAATTGAGAGCATGTTCCCCCTGGGTGAATCCGGCGATATTCGCCTGGGGAGCGACGGAGGCCCGGTGTTTAATCAGGACTTCTTCTCCATGACTCCGGTATTCGACAATTTCGCCCCCCGAAGCTTTCCGTTGTTTATACCTTGAACGGTCATAATTGTCCTTTTTTGAGAAGGCACAGAGCAAACACGCATTAAGATTTCTCGCTTCGCTCGAAATGACAATATCCTAAGTGCGGCGGTGTAAAACGTTTAGCGTGCGGCGCCTTTGTCATTTCGAGCGAAGCGAGAAATCTTTATATTGTCTGGGTCATCCTCCTTCAACCGGCCGAAGGAAATCGCCCACATCATTGACCTGCTCCAGCAGCACCCGGGCTTCGATCAAATAATCTTGGTGGCCCTCGGCCCGGCCCCGTTTGCGGCGGCCCTGATCATAGATCGGCAGTTTTACGGCCAAAGTTTGGAGCACCAGGGTCTGCTGAGAGACAGTCAGCGGCGAGTATTTATAGAGCTTAACCAAAGCCTTAATCCGGTAACGATCCAATCCGGGCCATT
>JADFXK010000151.1:2943-9099 GCA_015233625.1 Deltaproteobacteria bacterium
ATCCTCACAAGCCGGTAAGGTTTCATCAAAGTACCCCACTTCGGATAAGAGTTCCCGACGGAACATCACGGCCGAAGGACTGATCATACACGCGCCCAGCGAAATATCAAATATTTGACCTGCCCGCTTCCGGTGGATTGGCCGCGGGTTGACTAACACCCCGCCGCGAATCCAAATTTCCTGGGTCTGGCAAATTAGCAGATGCGGATACTTCTGAAAAAAAGACAACTGGGCCGCGACCTTACCTGGCCGCCACAAGTCATCGGAATCGAGTAAGGCGATGAATCGGCCCCGGCTGGTATTCATGCCCAAATTTCGGGCCGAACTCACCCCCCGATTATCTTGCCTGAGATATTCAATCCGATCAAAATAGGGACGCAAGGCCTCTTCCGTGCCATCTGTTGACCCATCATCCACTACGATAATTTCAATTCTGGGCACATCCTGGTTCAGCACCGAAGCCACCGCCTGGATGACCGATTCCCGGCGGTTATGGGTGGGGATTATAACGCTGACAATAGGGCGAGGATGATTAAGCATAGGAGAGGGGGGTTACTCGAGTTCATTTCCGGTTGCTAATGGTTGTCTGAATCAGGCGAAGATTTACATCGACCAGGCGGGAAAACATGGTCATATAGAATTCTTTAAAAAACTTTAACTGGATCGGTTCAGAGGCATTGACAAACAGGCTGGCGTTGATCACCACGGCCACAGTCTCCGCCTGGGCCATGACCCGGGAGACCCGTTTCATGTTCGTCAGAGCCGCCGATTCCCCAAAAACCTCACCTGGAATCAGATTCTTTTCTTCTGATGCGGTGACCACCTTGGCCCGGCCGCTGACGATCAGATAAAAATTATTATCAACTATGCCTTCTTCGGCAATGACTTCACCTTTTTGATAAGTGTGGAAGGTGGAGATCTTGAGGACTTCTTGAAGATCGGAGTATTGGAAATGTTTAAAGAAATCCAGACGTTTCAGAAGCTCCAGTTTTTCTTGATCCCGCTTGGAGAAGACTTCTGAATCATTCCCCCGGATAATCGGGAGCAAATCTTCGGCCAAATCTGCGGCGCAGGGATATCGGAATTCCTTCTCCCGACACAGGCAGGTTTGGATGATTCCCTTCAAGTTCAGGAGGATATCAGGAAGATAGGTTTCAATCGGGGTAAAGTCACCATAAACAATCTGATACATCACTTGATATGGGGTCTCACCTTTAAAAGCCTTTTGACCGGTAAGAAGCTCGTATAAAACCAGGCCCAGGGAAAAGATATCAGACCGGGCATCCAGCATCTCCCCCGCGGCCTGTTCGGGCGACATATAACCTACTGTCCCGACAATTTCTTTTCGTTCCACGCCTTTGAGCATGGTCTCCAGGTCACCGGCCAAACCAAAATCCATCAACTTCACCTGGCCTAATCGGTTGACCATGATGTTTGAGGGTTTAATATCCCGATGGACCAGACCTTTTTGATGGATGTAATCCAGGGCGTAGCAAGTGTTGTAAATGATTTCCAAAGATTTTTTGATGGGCAGAAGCCGGCCTTCCCGAATATTCACGGCCAGGGTCTCACCATCCACATACTCTTGAGCGATGTACACCAGGTCGTTTTCTATTCCCGCATCATAGGTTAGGACTATGTTTGGATGAACCAGGCTCCCGGCGGTTCTGGCCTCGCACAAGAACCGGTTTTTATCCGCCGCAGCCAAAGATTCGGTCTGACCCTTGCCCAGAATCTTCTTGGCCACTTTGATGGCTACGACCCGGTCGATGATGGGGTCCACAGCCTTAAATACGACCCCCATGCCCCCTTCTCCGAGCCGGGAAATAATTTTGTAGCGGCCTATATTTTCGATTTTATCAATCGGTTGCGGCAAAGAACATGTCCCTTCCAAAGGTTGTGAAAACAAGAGAAACCCAAGTTTAAAGGGCCTGGGCCTGAACCAGCCGGGGTGTCTAATAAAATCGCACCCGACGCGGCCTGGAAACGATCCAGCCAGAGTCAAGGTCAAAAAACCGATGCTTATATTGTGAAGGTCTTACAGTAAGCAATCAGTCGACAACTTTCAGAGCTGACCAAAGGCAATGTTGACCTTTAGTTTCGTGGTATATAAACAACATGGGGCGAAGATAAGGTGCCAACATGTTGTTTCCGCCAAAAACTGACTGCTGAGGACTGATTGCCCACGAGCTATTGGTTATTTAAGCCTAATCGATTGGAAATGTTGGCGACTATCTCGGCAAAGGCTTTGGAAGCTAAAGTAGCAGCAGCGTCATTCAGATACGGAGACCCCAGGTCCGCGGCCTGCGTCAGGTTTGGATCCAGCGGGATAGCCCCTAAGAACGGGATATCTGATTCCTGAGCCACCCGGCGGCCGCCTCCAATCTTAAACAGATCAATGGTACCATGACAATGAGGGCAAATCAGCCCGCTCATGTTTTCGATGATCCCCAAAATCCGCATGTCTATCTGACGACAAAAACGGATGGACTTGCGCACGTCCGCCAGTGAGATTTCCTGGGGAGTGGTCACGATAACCCCCCAGACGTCTTCAATGGCCTTGGCCACGGTCAGAGGTTCGTCTCCGGTTCCGGGTGGGGCGTCGATGATCAAGAAATCAATCTCGCCCCAATTAACGTCGGTAATAAACTGCCGAATCGTGGCCGCCCGGAGCGGTCCCCGCCAGATCACCGCGGCGTCTTTTTCCCGCAAGATGCTTTCCACCGACAAGACTTTCAACTTGTCACTATATACCACGGGGTCAATGGTCCGGTCAGGATTAATCCGAGCTGATTCCTTCAAGCCCAGCATCCTGGGAATATCCGGGCCGTGCATATCGACATCCATCAGGCCGACGGCATAGCCCTTGCGAGCCATAGCCACCGCCAGGTTAACGGCCATGGTCGTCTTACCCACTCCGCCTTTGCCGCTCATGACCAGAAGCTTATGTTGAATTCGGCTGAGAACAGTATGGATGGCCTGATCTTGCAATGTCTTGACCATCTTCACGGCGCCGCAGGTATTTTTCTTGGGGTGATCATTGGAGTTCATGCTTCATGCCATAAGTTATCGCATTTCCGATTTGCGGGTTGCTGATTGCCGGTTACGGGGGAAGAATTACCTTTTATCCACCTATAATTACGTCGATGTTCATCACTCGATCGTATTGCGTCGGGGTCGGAATCCCCCAAGGCCGTCTATCTTCGACCAAAACCTCCGGAGGGCCGCTTCTTGGGCGGGCGGGCTTCGTCTATTTTCAAGGCCCGACCACCCATATCTTGTCCATTCAAATGCGCTTTCGCCTCTTCCGCACCGCTGCGGCTGGCCATTTCCACAAAAGCGAATCCCTTGCCTTCAATTACATTAACCAGACTGACCTCGCCATACTGGCCGAAAAGCTCCTCCAACTGTTCCTTGCTCACGGAGTAACTGAGATTGCCGACATACAGTTTCTTCCCTTGCATGACTACCTCCTTTAAGTTTGGACTTCTCATGGTCCAACAATGTGTGGTCAAGGCAACTGCAAGATAGCAATTCAGCCCGGTCTAGCCGACACTCACCATTAAACGCAAGAGGCCCGTTGAGAAAAAATGAACTCACCAGGGTGTTGGGCCGCACCTTTCGCGCGGTCTGAATAGAAGCGGCCCCACCGCCACGGATGAGGCCGTTAATTGGAGCTTAATTACTAGACACTAAGGTTTACCTTTACCATAGCCTAACCTTCAGAACCTGGCAAGTAAAAACATTCGGTTGGATCCGATTGAGACCAGGTCCTCATGGTTTGCCTCACTATTTTCTTCAGTTACATTTGATCATTGTTACATCCAGGTTACATCCGATCAATACCTGCCCAGCCGCCAGATAATGTCCGGTACAAAAATCGCCACGGCAGGAGGAACATTGAAAAAAACCCTTGACCTTACGCTAACTAGTCTGATAGGCATGGTTGTGTGTGGCTACATTATAGCGGTTTTGTCTCACGAGTTGCGGACCACTCCAGATTAACCATCCAATGTAGTTTAAATTAGGCGCTGCCTGGCAGCCTTCGGATGTGATAAGATTCCTCGCTTCGCTCGGAATGACAACTTTACATCATCATTCCAAATGGTCCACTTCTCTGTCATTTCGAGCGAAGCGAGAAATCTTAATGTTAAACTCTTAATTCAACAGTATTGGACTAATCATCCGGTATCAATCCACCTTTCAGGGCTTGAACCTTGCAACCCGTAACCCGCAACCCGTAACCCGCAACACGTAACCCGAAACCTGCAACACCCCATTTTCTGGCGACGGAGGATATTATGTCAACACTAAAAAAAATCGGCGTGGTCGGCGCCGGCAACATGGGCTCAGGCATTGCCCAAAAAATAGCCCAGTCAAACCTGGACGTGATGCTGGTTGACACCTCGGAGGAATTTGTCCAGCGAGGCCTGACCAACATCACGAACATGCTTCAAGAAGGGGTGGCTCGCAAGATTATCAACCACGAGGGCAGGGAAACCGTGCTGGGTCGGGTCAAGGGCAGCACCAGTCTAAAAGACTTAGCCGATGCCGATCTGGTGGTGGAAGCCATCTTTGAAGACATGGAGATCAAGAAGAAACTGTTTGCCGACCTCGACGGCATATGCAAACCCGGCTGTATCTTAGGCACGAATACTTCATCATTTCTGATTGATGACCTGGCCGGAGCGACCAGCCGTCCCGACCGGTTCGTCGGGCTACATTTCTTTTATCACCCGGCCAAAAACCGGTTGCTGGAGATTATCCCAGGAAAACATACATCTCCAGAAACGCTGAGCATAGCCCAAAGCTTTTCCAGCATCATTAGTAAAACGGCCATAAGGGTGGCTGACGCCCCGGGGTTCGCGGTTAACCGCTTCTTTGTCCCCTGGTTGAATGAAGCCGTCCGCATCCTCGAATCCGGCAAAGCCGACATCCCGACCATCGAAGCCGCGGCAAAAAAATCCCTGCGCATCGGGATGGGTCCGTTTGAACTCATGAATGTCACCGGCCCGCCCATTACTTACCACGCGGCATTATCCCTGACCGCCAAACTGGGGCCGTTCTACGCTCCGGCAGCCAGGTTAAAGGCCCTGATTGACGCCAATCAGAAATGGGACCTGGCCGGTACCCCGCAGGAAGCCGCCTTTGACCAGGTGTCCGACCGGTTAATCGGCGTGGTCTTTTATATCGCAGTCAAGATGTTGGAAGAGAACGTGGCCGGCATGGCCGATATTGATATCGGGGCCAAAGTGGGCCTGAGGTGGGCCTTGGGACCGTTTGAATTGATGAACAAGCTTGGTATTGAAAAATCCTACCAGGTGGTGGCCGACCTGTGCAAACTGTATGACGACATCACCGTGCCCCAGGCACTGGTTGATCAATATCAGAAGAAGCAGGCCTGGGATCTAAAATACGTTGACCTGACCATCGACGGTCCCCTGGCCGTAATCACCATTAATCGGCCCGAGGCCATGAATGCCCTGAACCCCACGGTGGTCAACCAACTGGAACAGGTGGTGGATGCGGCGGAAGCCAATGCCCAGGTCGCCGCGATTGTGCTCCAGGGCGCCGGGAAAGCCTTTGTGGCTGGAGCGGATATTTCTTTCTTCCTTAAGAATATCAAAAATGGCCGGGTTGACGACATCGTAACTTTTGCCACCCATGGTCAAGAAGTCATGAACAAACTTAATAATTCTAACAAGCGGGTAATCGTTAAATTGGACGCTTTGTCGCTGGGTGGGGGCTCCGAGCTGGCCCTGGCCGCGGATATCATTGTGGCCACCCCGAATGGCAGCCTGGGTTTCCCGGAAACGGGCATCGGCATTTTTCCCGGCCTGGGTGGAACGCAACGCACCGCCTGGTATCTCGGTCCGGAATTAGCCAGGTATCTGGTTCTAACCGGGCAGGTGTTGGACGCTAAATCGGCCCATGACATCGGGTTGGTCGAGTATCTTTGCTCGCCGGCCGAGATAGACGCTAAGATCAAGGAATTGGCCACGGCCGGAGATGTGGTGACCAAGTTAAATCGCGGCCCGGTTGCCCTTCCGCCCAAATTCGCCCGGATGAAAGAACTATTTTCAGATGCCAATCTAAACAAAATGTTAACCGGTCAAGGATTGGATCCAGGAGACGAAGCCGCAGCCAAGTTGGCTA
>JADFXK010000152.1 GCA_015233625.1 Deltaproteobacteria bacterium
AATATCACATAGACATCTCTTTGATTTATCATAAAAATCTTCTTTTTATTACAATTTCTTGCGCCATTGCTACTCACAGACCGCATTCAACAGTTTTAAATTCGAGGGGAAAAAGAGATCATCGTTCCGGCCGCCCCTTCAGGTCTTTTCAAAGCTGACCGAAACGATGATCAAGGTCGAGTTTGTTACAGCGCCTCCTTCTACCCCATCATGACCACGAGCGGTTATAATGGTTCTCCATATTTTTTGCGAAGCTCAAGATTGACCTCAAGCACGTTGATGAATTTATCACCTATCAATCCTCCCCAAGGGGCCGAGGCATTATTCTGCAGCACCTGCTCGATCTCCTTTCGCACTCCGGCCGGATCGCGCTTTAAGTTAGCCGCCCATTTGGAGGCGACACGTTCGAGCTGAAACTCGGCGTTTTGAAGGGTTATGTGCGGATCAAGCCCGGAGGCCGACGCCATAACCAGGTCGCCCGGAACGTCTTTGAGATCGGCTTCGGGATGCTCTTCCCGCCACATCAAGAAAAACGTCGACTGGATGTCCGAGTTTGTGCTGACCGGCTGAATCGTTGTTTCCGGTTTGCCGTTCTTTCCTGTCTGGGTGACGGCGCAAGGAAATTTGCCGGGATTTTTCTCTGAGAAGCTCTGGAAAAACACGACGGCCAGATCCGGCGCCTTTGGCTCAGGAATGGTCGGATTATCCTTTTTGAACTGGGCGACCACGGCGGGGTGAGCCTTTGCCCAATCGCCCACGTACGTGTCATGGGTCGGGTCCGCCTTGACCCAGGCCTGGGCCAGGGAGTTGTGCTGGTTAGCCCATTGGGAAACGATGTGCGGGTTGCCCTGGTAGATATCCTTCCCGAACCAGGCTTCGACATCCGGGGCGACGAGTTGCCCGGCCTTGGGACCGCTTTTGTAGGTCACAATCGGGCCGAGCGAGCGGGCGACCCGGTCCCGCAGTCCATAGTTGTTGGCAGACAGGCTCGACGAGGCCGAGGCGGACGCATCGTAGGACGCCGCGGAGGGCCGGGGCTGGAAGTACTCGTCTTTGGTAAAGGGTTGGGCAATGAGCTTTGACCCCACCGGTTTGCCGTCCGGACCGTTGATTATGCTACCATTGGCCTGGAAGGGAAAGAAGGTCTGGCCGACCGCCCACAAGGCCAATGGATAGGCCAGGCAGCAAAGGACCACGGAAAATGACAAGAGTAAAAGACTTTTTGATAAGTATTTGGACATATTGATACCTCCATGACTGACTCAAGGGTCAGCTCACTAAATGCAGACTGGTCATGATAACGTCGATCAGTTTGATTCCGATAAAGGGCAGCACGACGCCTCCCAGTCCCCAAACCAGCAGGTTTCGGCGGAGCAGGGCATCGGCGCCCAGCGCCCGGTAGCGGACCCCTTTGAGGGCCACGGGGATCAGGGCCGGAATGATCAGCGCATTGAAGATCACGGCCGAGAGAATAGCCGATGTCGGTGAATGCAGGTTCATGATGTCCATCACCTTCAGCCACGGCAGAGTCCCGGCAAAAAGGGCCGGGATAATGGCGAAGTACTTGGCCACATCATTGGCGATGGAGAAGGTCGTCAGCGAACCGCGGGTGATCAGGAGCTGTTTTCCGATTTCCACCACTTCGATTAGCTTGGTGGGGTCGCTGTCGAGATCCACCATGTTGGCGGCTTCCTTGGCCGCCTGCGTTCCCGCGTTCATGGCCAGGGCCACATCTGCCTGAGCCAGAGCCGGGGCATCGTTGGTGCCGTCCCCCATCATGGCCACCAGTTTTCCGCCGGCCTGCTCCTTGCGGATATAGGCGAGCTTGGTCTCCGGTGTGGCCTGGGCCAGAAAGGCATCGACGCCGGCTCGTTTGGCAATGGTTGCCGCCGTAAGCGGATTGTCGCCGGTGATCATGACCGTCCGAAGCCCCATCTTTCTCAGCCGATCGAAGCGTTCACTCATGTGCGGTTTCAATATATCCTCGAGAACGACCACACCCACAATTTCAGTGCCATCGGCCACGACCAGCGGGGTGGCGCCTTCCGAGGCCACACTATCGACCAAAAGGCTGAGCTGACCAGGCACCTGACCATGGCTCTCTTCGACAAACTTGATCACCGCATCCGCTGCGCCTTTTCGGATTCGCCGTCCATCCGGAAGATCCACTCCGCTCATCCGCGTCTGGGCGGTAAAGGGCACAAAATTGGCACTGTCCGGGACGCTGATGGGAGTCACGTTTTGCTTTACGAAAAGCTTCACGATGCTTTTGCCCTCAGGCGTCTCATCCGCCGCGGAGGCCAGGGCGGCCAGGTGTCCCACGTCGCCGGGTAAGTATTTGCCGATGGGCAGAAACGTCGTCGCGTTCCTGTTCCCGATGGTGATCGTGCCTGTTTTATCCAGCAGCACGACATCGATATCTCCGGCCAGCTCCACCGCCTTGCCGCTCTTGGCAATGATATTGGCCTGGAGGGCCCGGTCCATTCCGGCGATGCCGATGGCAGCCAGCAGGGCGCCGATGGTGGTTGGAATAAGGCAGACAACGAGCGCAATGAGAGTCGGGATATCGGTGCCCAGGCTCCTCAAGGGTTCTTTGAGGCCCAGGTAGCCCATCATGTATTGTTCGGCGTTCCAGGCCATCGGCCAAAGCGGAATGACTACAATCAAGAAAACCAGCGTAAAGGCCGAGAGGACCAAAGTCAGAGCGATCTCATTGGGGCTTCGCTGACGGATAGCCCCCTCAACCAAAGCGATCATCCGGTCGAGGAACGAGTCGCCGGAACCGCTGGTGACCCGAACGACAATCCAGTCGGACAGCACAACGGTGCCTCCGGTCACCCCTGATCGGTCTCCGCCGGCACCGCGGATCACCGGGGCCGACTCACCGGTAATGGCCGATTCGTCAACCGAAGCAATCCCTCGGATAACCTCCCCATCGGCTGGGATCATTTGCCCCGCCTTAACCAGGACCATGTCACCCGGCTTCAAATCAGTCGAGGAAACCTCTTCAATGTTTTCATCGATACTTCCGTCCGGACTCAAGCGATAGGCCGGTGTATCCTGGCGGGCGCGTCTGAGCGAATCAGCTTGAGCTTTGCCGCGCGCCTCGGCCAGAGCTGTGGCGAAGTTGGCAAAGAGCACCGTCAGGAAAAGCCAGGCGTCAAGGGCGATGAAATAGGTGATCGGCGTCTGACTGTCCACCACGCCTAATGCCTGCCGGACGATATAGAGCAAAGTCAGGATGGCCCCCACCTCGACCACGAACATAACTGGGTTCTTCCACTGGATGTCGGGCCGGAGCATGACGAAGGCCTGCTTCAGGGCCGCCAGTGCCGTTTTTTTCTCGATCAGCCGCTGCGGTTTGAACCGGCGTAACGGGGTCTGTGGTCCCATGGGGGACTTCAACGCGGCTTCCGCACTACCGGATACACCAATACTCATATCGTCATCTGAGGGCGAGAGGGCCTCCCTCAGATTTAGTTCAGTTTTGGCTACTTTCTTCATGCCATACTCCTTTTTAGTTCTATGATCACGGATTCCCCTATCATCCACCGAACGGCATGGGACCCAGATGGTCCGCCACCGGTCCCAGCGCGGCTACCGGCAGGAAGAGCAGTGCTCCGATGATAAGAATCGTCCCCAACAAGAGGCAGCCAAAGGTGAGGGTGTTGTCACGCAGAGTCCCCAGACCAAACGGGCTCGATTTCTTCGCTCCGAGAAATGCCGCCATGGCTAAGGGGGCAATAATCGGAAGATAACGGCTAATGAGGATGACAATGCCCGCAGCGATATCGAAAGCAACAGCGCTCGGCCCTGGACTCGTCGCGTTGTAGAAACCGTAGGTCACTCCCAATCCGTCAAAGGCCGAGCCGTTATTGGCTGAAGCCGAAGAGAACTGATAAAGAATCTGCGAAAGACCATGGGGTCCGGGATTGCTGACCGCTTGGAGTCCCCAGCTTGTTGCCGCGAACAGGCCGGTGGGGAAAAGAATCATCATTGGATGGACCAGCAGGGCGATTACCGCCAGCTTTACCTCGCGAGCTCCGATCTTTTTGCCCAAGTATTCGGGCGTTCGCCCCACCATCATGCCAGCCACAAAGATCCCGATGATCACGTAGAGGAGCATATTGATCATCCCGACCCCTTTGCCCCCGTAGATGCAGTTCAGCCACATGCCGACCATGGGAGCCAGGGCGGCCATCGGGTTGAGGCTGTCTTCCTCGGCATTTACCGCGCCACACGTCACATCCGTAGTCAGGGCATCAAAGGTGGCACCGGCCGAGGTGCCGAAGCGCATCTCCTTGCCTTCGAGATTACCCAGATGTTGGTCCACCGGCAGGCTGGGCACGGCCGGAAGGCTCACGACCTGCTTTCCTCCGGGCGCCTTGGTGTTGGGGATGTCGTAGGTTTTGGCCACCGCCTGACCCGTTAGCCCCGGGTTCGGCTTCAGCGTGTCGAAGTAGACCGACCAGACGACGGTGCCGGCCATTAAAATCCACATGACGCTGAAGATGACCAGACTATGCTTGAACCTGTTGAGCATTCGGCCGTACATCAGCACGAGAGCGAACGGGAACATCATCATGGCCAGGGTGTTGAAGAAGTTCGACAGCCCGGTCGGATTTTCATACGGGTGGGCCGAGTTCATCCCGTAGAAACCGCCTCCATTGGTCCCGAGCATCTTAATGGACTCAAAAGCCGCCACCGGCCCGACCACAATGGTCTGCTGCTTCACCTCGCCTTTGTCCGTGGTACCCATCGCGGCGGGTTCCAGGGTCGAAACCTGATAGGCGGTTTTAAAGGTCATCGGGGTGCCCTGGATGATGAACAGAAGACCGATAGCCAAGGCGACCGGCACGAACATGTAGAGCAGCACCCGCCACATATCCACAAAGAAGTTGCCCAACGAGGAATCGCTGCGTAAAGCCCGGATGATGGCGACGAGTACACTCAAGCCCACTGCCGCGGACACGAAGAGCATGAAGATCCCGAAGAAGATCTGACTGAAGTTGGACAGATGCTGGTCCCCGGAATAATGTTGGAGATCCGTATTCGTCATGAACGAGGCCACGCTGTTGAAGATGGTGCTGGGGGCCAGCATGGTCTTGCCATCCGGGTTGAGCGGCATCCACGGCTGAAGCGCCAGAACCAGGAAGCCGAAGACGAACATTACAGTGTTGAAGATGAGCAATGATCCGGCCTACTGCTTCCAGTTCTGCGGACCGCTGTCCAACTGTTTTTCGAACCAGCCGAATACACGCCATGGCCGGTATTTGCCATCCATAATCCAGGCCACATAGCGACTCAAAGGAAACGCGACGATGGTCGCCGTGGCCAAGAGGGCAAAAGGAAGTAACCAGGTTTGAGCGAACATTGTTTCAGCTCCTTATTGGATTCAAGTTATGTACTGCGAGTCATGGATTCTGGACTGCGGAGAGCAGATGCGTTCAACCGGCAACGCCAAACCCCAAACTCGTATTTAAAACCATTCCGGCCGGATAAGGGCCACAACCAGGTATCCAAACAAGAATACCACTATACCTGCGGTCAGATAAATCATCCGAATCACCTCCGTTTAGATTTTCTCACATGCTTCCATGAACAGGTAACACACGCCCATTATGGACAGGCCCAAAAGAAACATTGCCGGCAACCAGATTACCATGTTCATATTGAATTCCTCCTCTCCTTGCCCAGAATGCCATCAGACTGGCATCCTTCAAGATGAAATGTACTTCAACTTACTGATGCTTCATGAAAAGATCCAGACCAGAACCTCATTTGACCAGGCGACCAACCCCGGCGCTTATCAGGTAACCAATGAGCGGAATGGCCGCTGGAGCACAAAAGACGTTGCTCAATCCGGACTTGAGCCACATCCCTGTTACTCCTCACCCGATAGACTAAGCAAGGTGCATACCATCTCGGTTCAAGAAGAAATATTATGCAGTATCCAATAGTTATAAACTACCAGCCGGGATAGAAAGGGAATCAGGATTTCAAAATGCAAGGAATGGTGTTTTGGGGGACTTCCAATTGAAATAAGGAGAAAGAAGAGGCGATCTCTCGCCTCCGTTTCAGCCTTTTGTTCAAATAAACCGCCTTTGCGATTTTCTACATGCGATTGCCCTACGGGTGTGCATCCTTTTGGGGCCGGTCAAACTACGAGTCGCGATTCGTCCCGGACTGTTCTTCCACTGGAGCCTTTCCATTAACATAGCCGGCACATCCCCTTTTCCAGCGGGGACGCTCAACTTATAGAGCGAGTCTCCCGGTGGAGTCACTGATGCGCGGAGTTCGGGATTGCAGGTTTTGAGCGAAGATTCGGAGAGCCCGATTTCTTTCCCGATCCAAGAGAGGCTCACACCCCCTGGTATGGGCACGGTTTCGTATTCCGGAACGTAGCTATAATCAAAATAGAAGCCATAGCGATCGGGATTCCTTATGATTTTCACGGCAGCCAGCACCTTTGCGACATAATCGCATGTCTTGGTAGGTAGAGCGCCATTCTCGGTCAGCTCCCAAAAAGTTTTCAACCCACTTCGGTTGATCACCTTTCGGATGCAGTTTTCACCGGCATTGTAGGCCGCAAGGGCCAACGGCCAGGAACCGAATTCATCATACAGAAAGGAGAAATAGCCTGCTGCTGCATGCGTAGACTTCACTGTATTCATCCTCTCATCGATCCACTGGTTTTGTTTCAGCCCGAATCGCTTTCCCGTTGCGCTAATGAACTGCCACATACCCGCGGCGTGACCAGGGGAGATTGCTCTGGGGGAGAAGCCGCTCTCGACTAAGGCAACCCAGATCAAGTCCTTAGGAAGTCCGTGCCGGTCAAAAACTTCCTTGGTAGGCGTCACATAAAGACAGGCACGTTCCAGGTGAGCCTGAAAAGATTTGTGCTCTCCTTCGGAAAAGCGCTCCACCCACGCCTCAATTGAAGGATGATCAGGAATAGGCAATTCCTTCTTTGATCCAGGTGTTGCTGGGGACGGAGTTTCATCTTCGGCAGAGCTTACGCCGGAGTTGTCGTCAGGGGACGGTACAGAGGACCCTGGGGGATCTGCTGAAATGGGTTGGTGATAGAGAACCGTGCCACACCCAGCCAACAGTCCAACCGCACATCCCAAAATTATCAATTGCAAAGATCTGGATACAGATTCTCCAAAAAAGATATATCTCATCATTTCTCCTAGTTCCCTGCTCCGTGAAAGGTAACGGGAGCAGGACATAGCCTATAATGTAATCAGATCGGCACCTTTCAAGATGAAATGTGCCTTAAGTCTCTGATGATTCATAAAAATATCCATACCTTAACTTCCTTCGACCAGGCGCCCCCCCTGCGCTCATCAGATAACCAACGAGCAAAATGGCCGCTGGAGCGCAAAAGATGTTGAGTAATCCGGATTGGGCCATATCCCTATAATTCCTCCTCCGAAAGACTAAGCAAGGTGCATACCATCTTGGCTCAAAATAAATATTACGCAGTATCCAATAGTTATAAACGACCACCCGGGTTTGAAAGGGGATGAGGATCTCAAAATGCAAGGAATGGTGTTTTTGGAGACTTCCAATTGAAATGGGGGCAAGGCGGCTATGATCTGTTTGATTCAGGTGGGGTAGGCTGAAGACACCGGGTGGCTCCAGGAGTGTTCCCGAAGAAACCCGGAGTTACAAACGAAGTTATGAGCGACGGTTTAGATGCCGTATTTCTTTCGCCTTCGCCAAAGTGTCACGGAATCCATACCAAGTATACGGCAGGCCTCTTCAATGGACTTTGTGGAAGCCAGTATCCGTCGGATGTGCATCTCCTCAACTTCTTCAAGAGAAATGGGGTCGCCTATATTGGGTGAGGAGGCTGCTATCGGAGCCAGTTTCAAAGGAAGATATTGAATGTCGAGATATTCACCGTTGCAAAGCAGAACAGCTCGCTCGACGACGTTTCTAAGCTCGCGCACGTTCCCCGGCCAGTGATAGCCTTTTAACGCAGAATTCGATTCTTCAGTGAATCCCAAGGTGCTACGATGATTCTGATTGGTAAAGAAGGCCAAGAGGTGCCCGGCCAGAGGTAGGATGTCCTCGCGGCGATCACGAAGGGGCGGGATAAGGATTTCCACCACATTCAACCTGTAAAAAAGGTCCTCGCGGAATCGTTTCGCTCTCACTGCTGCTTCCAGGTCCATGTTTGTTGCGGCGATGATTCGGACGTCGGCTTTGCGGGTCTCCATTTCTCCCAACCGCTCGTAAGACTTTTCCTGAAGGAGTCGCAGCAGCTTGGCCTGGATGGCGGGAGGCAGATCACCGATTTCATCAAGAAAAAGGGTGCCACCCTCGCAGGAGGCAATGCGCCCTGGGTAGTTGTTCACCGCACCGGTGAAAGCTCCTCTATTGTGGCCAAACAGCTCGCTTTCGAGAAGCTCGACAGACAGCGAGGGGCACGATATCGTGCAGAATGGTTTTGATGCCCGTGGGCTCCATGAGTGCATGGCGCGAGCCAGGATAGATTTTCCGGTGCCGCTTTCGCCGTGAATGAGGATAGTGGCTTCGCTATCCGCCACCTGCCGGGCCATCGAGAGGACGCGCAACATGGCGGGGCTCCGACTTGATAGCTCCGCCTCCGGGGCAGCCTGGCTCAATGCTTCCTGCAGAGTCTCCACCTTCTGTTCCAACGTTCGTATCCGGGCCACCTTACGGACCAGGGCTGCAACTTGATCGTGGGTAAAAGGTTTGGGAAGATAATCGAAGGCGCCTCGCCGCATCGCTTCAACGGCGGTATCAATGGACGCATAGGCCGTGATGATCACTGACTTCATCCAAGGACACGCAGCCCGGAAGACCGTAATCAGGTCCATTCCGGATTCCGTCCCAAGACGAAGATCAACCAGGGCCAGGTCGAAGTAGCCACGATTGGCTTCGATAGAGGCATCCTTTGCGTTGCTCACAGCCGTTATCTGATGCCCCTCCGCTTCCAGCGCTACAGTCAGCACCTTGCGAATAGTCGGTTCATCATCGACTACAAGGATGTTCAAGGATGGTAAAATCTTCTCAGGGTCTTCCATATATGCCTTCT
>JADFXK010000153.1 GCA_015233625.1 Deltaproteobacteria bacterium
CCACGGGAGCCCGCTGGCCAGTTCGGTGACGGCGCTTCCGCAGGCAATGGTGTAAGCACACCCATCAGTCATGAACGCAATGTCGGTGATGACATCATCCTTTATGACCAGGGATATTTCCAGGGAGTCTCCACAGCCGTCTACCGGCGCGCCGTAACCATCGGGATGAGGAAGAATGCCAACATTCCGTGGTGTCATGACGTGTGATATAAACTGTTCGGAATAGCTGTCTGGGGCCCGGCGATGTCGGCAGGCCAGAGTCTCAGGTATTATGTCAAAATTATCGGTCATTTTTTGTCCCTCTTAATAAAATCTCCTCACCCCGAGCGCCGCCTTCCCAGGCCCATGACGCAGTCATTTTGAGGAGACAAAGCAGCACCCCCGCCGGGAGCGCCCCAACAAATTCAGGTATGATTACTTCGGTTAGATACCGTCCATGCCCCGACGGTCAAGCCCAGGACCCGGATTGGATCGGGTGGCCGTCCAGGTATGCCTGTCCTTGCTCATCAAAACCGAATCTGCCCTCGGAGATAAACCAGATGGTTTTGGGAAAAATATCCCAGTCACCGACGTCTTTCAACATCTCCTGGTGTCGTCCGGCGACTCGGGCCAATTTAGCCAGGTCCATCCGTAGCTTATCCAGCGGTTCAGGAAGGGTCACGGGCAAGGGGTCAGATAACATTAGCAAAGGACCGGAATCTACCCCGTCGTCGATCCAAATAGTCGATGCTCGCAGTTCGGTCTGGCCGGCCGCAATGGCATCAAACACGGCATCATCACCTACAAATCTTCTCGTCCCATCTTCATTAGTTATGGACAGGTCCGCGGGATGCACATTGACGCATCTGGGCAAGGTTATATAGCTCATGTATCCCCCCAAAGCGATCAAGTCAACCTCAAACGCCGCCACCAATTTGGCGGCCAGGCTGTCATATTCTCTTCGGGCCTGCTTCCCTTCGGGGGTGGTGGCCGTCCGTCTCAGGCCACGCCGCTGATAGAATTTCCGAATATCATAGCTATGGTAGGGAATTCCGGCCTCGAAAGCTATCCTTTCGCCTTGGCTCTTACCGTCGCTTCGATCACTAAAAATGAAAACCACCTCAAACGGTGAGCCTTCCGGCCGCAGGTGAAGGGAATGTTCAAGTTCGATAAGCTTCTTAATATTGCTTCCCGAACCAGACATGAACCCGGCCACGCGCATAGGTCGTCCGGTCTTCATTGGATCAAAAATAGGCGTAATTTTCATTAGGTTGTTCCCTGAAGAAATCGCGGAAGTGCCTTGATCGGTCCATCCTCCCAAAAAGTCGACGGCAAATTGATCTGGTTGAGTCGCCGGCAGACTCTTGGCCATCTCCTGCGATGATTAGCCGCAATGCTTCGCCTAGCCTCAATTATAGTCAGCCTCCAAATATCGGCAAGTAATTCAACCTTAGAGCATCATTCAAAGGCGGCTGACTATAGCTTAGGCTAGCAGATAATTCAAGGACAAAGACACCTTGGTCTGGTCAGGCCTCAATCAAAGATAAAATATCCGCCGGCCCGTTCCAGCTTGTGGCTGGTCTGATCCAGGATGTATTGAACTACCGATTCATCGGGACACGACAATGCCGCTTGCATTCAAAAGCCAGGTATGATATGTTTTTATTTTGGCCTTTTATAACATAGTCGTCCGAAAATGACCTCCGGCATATCCATTCAACCATTCCGAAGCAGCCATCCTAAGGGCATCACCCGGAGGAATGGCCTGATCAAAAAGGACGGAGAAGACCTCGGCGCGCTCTGTTGGTTTTCTCTGGAGTAGGCCTCTAAAACCGGAATTCGGCCTCAGATTGCAATAAGGCGGTAACACTTGGGGAAAAATGTTCATCTAGTCAGTTTAGGGTGCCCCAAAAACCTGGTGGACAGCCAGGTGATTCTTGGTGGGCTGGCCCTTCAGGGTTATAATATTTGCGAAGAAGCCGGTGAAGCAGACCTGATCATAGTCAACACTTGCGCCTTCGTTCAGGAAGCGGTGGAGGAAGGCCTGGAGACCATCCTTGACCTGGCGGAGCTCAAAACGCGAGGCCGACTCCCACGATTGGTCGTGACTGGATGTCTCCCCCAACGATATGGGAAGAAACTTTTAACCCAGCTCCCCGAAGTAGACTTATTCCTGGGATCGGATGGATGCCGGGATTTGACCACCCGACTTGACGACCCGACGACTCGGCTGGTGATAACCCGACCATCTTTTCTAATGGATGAGACCACTCCCCGTCTCATCACCTTTCCCACTCACACCGCCTACGTAAAAATTGCGGATGGCTGCGATCATCATTGCACTTTTTGCATTATTCCCAGGCTTCGCGGGAGACACCGAAGCCGACAGCCAGAATCCATTCTTGGCGAAGTCGCCCAATTGGCCAGGTCGGGGGTCAAAGAAATAATTCTGGTCGCCCAGGACACCACCGCTTATGGCCATGATCTGTCGGCCGGTTACGATATCGCTGACCTGTTAACAGACTTATTGACTATTGACGGCCCTGACTGGTATCGGCTGATGTACACCAACCCGGAAGGGATCACCGACAAGCTGCTGACTACCATGGCCTCAAGTGAGCGCATCTGCCCGTACCTCGACGTCCCATTCCAGCATTCCCATCCGGAGGTCCTCCGCGCCATGGGCCGAGGTCAGCCTGAATTCGATGCCTTGGCCCTGGTCCGGCGTCTTAGACAGGCCATCCCTGGTGTCTGGCTGCGAACTTCCCTGATTGTGGGATTTCCGACCGAAACCGAAGAAGCCTTTAACCACCTGTACAGGTTTGTGGCCGAGGCCGCCTTTAATCACCTGGGTGTGTTTACCTATTCACCCGAATCAGGAGCCCGGGCCGCACGATTGTTGGACTCGGTGCCGGATAAAGTCAAAAAGGCCCGGCGCAATCGAATCATGTCCCGCCAGAAGAATATCTCCCGAACACTCAACCAGAAACTGGTCGGGACGTGTCACCGGGTCCTGGTGGAGGGCTTCAGTGAGGAGACTGACTTACTTCTCCAAGGCCGGACTATTTTCCAGGCTCCTGATATTGATGGGGTGGTATACATCAATTCCGGCCAGACCCAGGTTGGCCACCTAGTTGAAGTAAAAATAACAGCCGCTCATGATTACGACCTGGTCGGGGAAATAGTCGAACCCTGACACTCGGGATAATGGCTGGCTGGTGGCTGAACCTTGAAAATGGCAGCCAGGGCGTCGTCAACTACTCCCGCTTAAAAAAGGTTGAACTTGAGGCCGATTTTTTTCTTCAACTGCACCATGAAATCATGTCTGACTTTGGTAGGATAAAACCCTTTGAGAGAATTAATTCTGACCTTCTCCCGGTTTAAGATGGACTTCTGGCCATCACGGTTGATCAGGGCCATCACCTGGTCCACAGCTCTTTCCGGTGACACTTCCATAAAGAACAATTCGGACCAGGTATTCCGATAAAATATTCCCACCTCAGTCAGTTTCTTAACCCATTCCGCCTGAGTGAAGTTAAGCATCACATAAATTGAAGATATAATTGGTTCATTCAACAGAGCCTGATTATCTATATCGGATATTTTGATCTGCGGGAAAAAAGATACTAATTCAGATAATAACCACTGAATATCAGCTAATGAAACAGGAACACTCGTCGGGATGAAGTTTAAAGAAGTGGTCTTATCAAAAACCCGGTTATGCACCATCCAGCTAAGTACCTCCAGAAGGCTGCCGGATTTCCTTAAGATCAACCCCTTGGGGTCCGCCACACAATCATAGTTATTGGGCACCCGCCCGAGCAAGATACCCCACGTTCGTTTGTTGGCCAATCGGTCCAGGTGGGAATAAAAAGATAAACTCTCCAGGGGCAAGGCATCCTCAAATGGGTTTTTCAGGATTTCCACTTTATCGGGCGAACGACTGTAGAACGTCCACAGACGTCGACCTAGAATGGCCAAATCTGTATCGCTAATCATCACCTCATTTGATTCGGTTTTTTTCAAGTGATCTTTGAGCCGAATATAAGTCTCTCTCAAGTAATTGTGCAACATTTCTCCCAGTTCTAAAACTCGGTCGAAGCGCCATTCCTCATAAGAATTTAGCCGATCCACATGTCCCATATCCCATTTCCACTTCCTGACGCAGGAGACCATGATCTTCTTCTTAAAATCTGGCCGAGGGTCATGGAGGTCGCCAAGGGTAATTTTGGTCTGGGCCTTAATATAAAAACATTCCCGTAACAGGTCGACCACGGTGTCCAAACCCAGTTCCGAGTAGTACGCAATAATTCGGTCGACCATCAACATGTATGGGTCTGGGAAATCCTCCGGAATAGTGGATTCTAAAACCAATCTTTTCAACTCCTCACAAGGAAGTTCCAAATGATTCGCGGTATTTATAAACCCTTCCAGAAGTCCCATTTTTAGCACTGATTTATAAGGTGAATACAGTGCCTTATTAATTTGCCACAGGGCCGCCCCAATAAATTCCTTAAGCGGCACCTTCCCCATTCGCCCCATATCAATAAAGGTGCTCTGCACGGTCTGGGTCGAGTTGGAGAGTAACTCGATCGCCTTATCATAATCATCGATGCTCGCCCCTGCGGGCACCGCCCACCACAAAGGGATCCGCCCGACCAGCCAAACGGCCGTCCGATAGAACTCCTCCTTCAAAATGTTTCCTTGGGACGTCCCGGCGCGCTCCTTATCAAGCTTACCAAATCGGTTGTTTCTTATATTTTCGACATCTTCGACGAAGAAATGAGCTTCAATATTCCGAGTGTCAGCCACCCACTGCTCCAGCAACCGGCATTTTTCCTCTAACAAGGCTATATCGGCCACACTCAATTTACTTTTGTCAATGCATACCCAATAATCAAAGTCGGATTTTTCGGTCTGGGCGACGGTGCCAATACTGCCAATAAGCTGCAACGACTCGATCATCGGTTTTCGGGGCGCGGCATAGAATTTAGGATCGTCCAAGACATAATGGGCAGGAAAGAAGTCTCTGATTTCTCTCCTGGTATCCTGATCCCAAGAAAACAACACCATCCCGCCCACATCCTCCCGCCGGCTGACAAACCCCGGAAAATTATGGCGATTGATGTGCAACAAGAAAGGGATAATCTTTAATGCAACCAATGACTTAGACTTAGAAATCTCTATTGACCTCTTTACCCGTTCTTTGGTAAATAGAATATATTTTTGAATATTCTTGTTCAGATCGGTCAGGGTGATGGACGGATTCTTTTTCATGTCTACCATATGATTCATCAATTCAATCAGTTGCCTATTAAGGTTATTAAATATTCCCGGTCAACTGCTGGTTACCGGTTGATGGGTTCTCGTTGTATCCAATGAGAGACAAGTAACCGGCAGCAGGTGGGCTCGCGGCAATTGTGGCCGCGCCAAGTATGACCATCTTCATTAACGCCACAGCCTCTAAACCCAAGGTAAATCTTTTTTTATAACATGTTCTTCATATCATCTTCCCGATCAAAAGGAAAGCTGTTTAAAGCCAATATGCAGATATTTATTGATATAACGGCGAACATCATCACGGTCCAAGATCGGGACCAGATCTGCCTACTCTGGCGGGACGGCGTACCCCGGCTTGGTCGCCCTTCAGATGTAATATTTTATTTGAATTTCGATGGGATCCGGGTTGAGGTAAACCTGGCGGCTGAGGTAGGGTTGCCGGTATTCATGCACATAGTTGTTGATCGAGGTCATGGGCACGGTTAGGGGAACCAGGCCTTGACGATATTCATCAATATCCTCGAGCAGTTTTTGCTTCTCATCAGAACTCAACTGTCTTTTAAAATACCCCATCACGTGATGCAAGACATTGACCTGGTTCTCCGGGGTAGCCGGTTGTCTCAACGCCTCTATTAGAAAAGATTGATAATCACTGTACAACATCACTGGAGCCAAAGATTTACCCTGGGCCAATAGTTTGCCCATCAGCCGATATTCCTTCTGACTGTGAGCCAGGATGAGAAGCTTATGGACGGAGTGAAAATCCACCAGACGGCCCAAGGTCTTCTTTCCGACCGACAAATCCCGCCATCGTTTTTGGGCAACCAGCCTTTCAACGAAGTTTTCCCGCCAGACCGGATGCTGAAGACGATCTTCGTCCTCCACCGGGACTAGCGGCGAATGCACCATAAACGCCCCGGCGAACAGACCTTGCCCCACATTCGCTGCCATCCCCTGGTCATCATAAACCTTGACTTCGCGCCACCCACAGCTAGGCGATCCGCTCTTGAAAATGAACCCGCTCAGATCTTCTCCCGCCAATTCGGCGACGCGTCGTTCCGTCCAGGCCCTCATCCGATCAGTATGATCCTGGTCGGTTTGGGTGGTCATCAATCGTGGGGCGCCTGGGTCCCCGACCAACCGCATCGTCTCCCGGGGCACCCAGAGGCCACACCCCACCTCCGGACACACCGGGACAAATTCGAAGAATCGGCCCAGCGTATCCGCAATGAAGGGGTTCCGTCGGTGTCCTCCATCGTATCGGACCGGCTCGCCCAGCAAGCAGGCACTGACTCCAACTTTAATTGGACAATTCATGATTCACCTGTCCCGTTAACCATCTCATTCCTCGCCCCAGGTTTTTCGGCTGCGGGCGATTTTTTTCTGGACCACCCTCCAGGCCCCGGCGGTGAGAAAGGACTCGGGCCAGCGGTTGAGCATGGCCGTGTACAACTCATAGGGCACCGAGAAGGTCAACTCGTCGGTCTTGAGATAAGGCCGGGCCGATGGATCCCACCCGCCCAGGACGGCTTTTAACTTACCCTCGGCGATAAACCTGGCCGGCCAGGCCACAGCCGAGGTGCAACCCGCGCCAAAAGGAGTCACTACGGCCTCAAAGTCTCCGGTCACAAAAAAAGCCAGGTTACACAGTCCGGAAAGCACCTCCGGCCGGGCAAAAAAAACGACGATTTCTGGTTGTAGATCATTGTCGAATTGTGACATCGGTTTGAACACGCAAAACTTCTTGGGGGCCGGGCGGGGATTGACGTGCTCGAAAAATTGGTGGCAAACCTGTGGCGAGGACAGATATCGTTCCCCTTCCATGACATTGGGAATGCCCGTGGAGACATAATAGGCGATCATGTCTAACTGCTGCTTCAAATAACCCAGGGAGAAGGCGCCACCCAGGCAGCCGAATTGATCGACACTAAAAAAGGCCGTTGTCTTCTTCTTGCGGGCCCGCCAGACGTGGCCTAAGATGCAGGAGAAATCTTTCCATATAACAGTCCAGTCGATTTCCCCGCGGGCTTCCTGGTCGCGCGTCGGGAGAGTTCCAGGAATAGGGCTGAAACCCGTCTCCGGCCGATCATCGGTATAATACACGCCCATCGGTTCTTCAGTCTGGCCCAACGCCTCCAACAATGAATTTAAATCGTTATGTTTTTCCGTACCCATGACAAGTTACCCCCTTCCTCCCAGGCCTGTCAATGCGTGTCCGACAACCGAGATCCACCGGTAGAGACTTCAATAACGCCCGTGGCCGCGCCGTTCTGACTAATATTGACCGGAGACAAAGGATCGGTAGAGACTCGGACGTAGCATGAGTCCCCGAACGATGCCAGATTGACCCATCCCTTCCCGGCAGTAACCTGCCCTAACCGATTGATCAAAAAAAATGCCTGACCAAGTTCCAACCGGCGTTGGGCGATCCAGCGGCCAGGCTCTTTGGCCATGATTGAGGGCAGGCTGGCTGAAATTTCGGTGGGATCGGACTTGAACCATTTACCGCCAAAAGAGATACGCCGTTTCAAGATGTAATTATTCCCTTCCGCAATCTTATGGTACAGGTCAGACTGCCGCCGGGCCAACTCAGGCTCCAAAATAATCGTTTCGGGGATAATTTCGGTCAACTGGGGATATCTGATCCTGGCCTCGGCCAGCAACCCCTTATCCTGCAAAGTGGTCGATCCCAGAGGATTAACCAGACAAATCCGCTTTGACCGAATAAATTCAAGCAAGGCCCGAGCCAAGGCGGCCGTAGCCGATACCTGTCCCAGCGGTTTCAAAACCCCGGCCAAATACAAAGACGAGAACTTCCTTAAGATCAAGTGAATCGGCCGACCATTAAGATATAAGCCTTCCCGACCCAGGGTCAAGTCATCGAAAAGCCCCACTTCGGTGTCATATCCCTGTTCGTGGAAGTAGTCAGCCAGACCGCGAGCTTCCGGCAGCAAATGTTTAGCCTGGTTTGGCCCGACCACAATGGCCAGGGTGGGACCGGTCGGCCCGCTCTCAGGTCTATCTTGTTGGAATTCTTCATAACATTCTAACAACCGGCGCAAGATATCGGCTCGGGTATCCTGAGCCTGAAAACGCACGGTCGTCCCGAAACGCTCCCCTAAAAAATGGCGGAATGCCGCGACTGATGGAAGACCCGACCACGTCTCGGCACACAGGCCCCCATCCAGATCACCCGCCGGGCAACCGGTATTGATTTCCATCAATTGGGCCGATTGGTCAGATACCGCCAGGTCGGCTCTAAAAAGCGGCATATGGGACGGATAACCATGAGGAAGGAAGAAAAACTCCCGGCGAATAGGGTCGGGAAACAGACTCAGCCTGGCGGTCAACTCCGGATCGTGCCTGATGGTTTTGGCCAGGTCTTCGAAACAAAGCCGAACCAGTTCGACTGTCCGACGAATCCGGGCCGATGTCGCGGTCGGCAGGAAGAGCGGGCTGGCCAGCGGATAGATTTCGCCCGGCGGCAAGTCCACGGACCTGAACGATCCCGTATGAGACAACTGCGCGGCGGCAGTATCCGCGGTCGCGGCCAGGGTCGGATTCAGATCCAGAAATTGACGCCACAATTCATTCAAAGAGAATAATGATTCCATCTAATTCGGCCGCGCCTCCCCAGTCCGGACCTGGCCGGTAATCCGTTCTATCCGTTCAGACTATCTGATGGCGAGACGAGGTGTAGAGCCAACTCCAAGGCCTGGTCTTTGGTTTGAATCTCACCAGCCAGTCGGGCCAGCTTTATGTCATTCAAAATTCGACCGATAACCGGTCCGGGCGGAAGATGAAATCTG
>JADFXK010000154.1 GCA_015233625.1 Deltaproteobacteria bacterium
TCATCAGCCGCCAAGGTGAGGAGATTGTCTTCCTAAATGAATTGAGGTTCCGGAAGAATGCCGCCCTCAATTTAAGATTCCCCGCAACCGCAGAGCAACTCCCGGCGGCCATGGCCGCGCGGGGCGTCGAAGGAACCGTGGAAGGACTGGATTATCGTGGGGTGCCGGTCCTGGCCGCGATACGAAAAATCCCTGACTCGCCCTGGTTCATGGTGGCTAAAATGGATCAGGCGGAAGCCTATTCCGCGATTCGGGAACGGGCCTGGTGGATGACCGGATTCGCCCTGATGATCATGGTTATGGGCAACATGTGGGTGTTGGCCTGGTGGCGCCGACAATCCCTGGCTGCTCTCCGCCGGATTGAGTGGCTCATGACGAAAGATGTCACTCCTGAATCGAGTTACAAGGCACTGAAACCAGCTTATGGCCACCTGGTCGACTTAAACACGTCCCGGTTATTGTGGAATGCGGTGGGGGAAGATATCCTTTTTGAAACGGTTACTGATTATCTCAAATTGTTGGATACTTCGTCTAATATTTTAGAGAAGAACGGCGATTATACCTTCTCTTTGGCCACCTCGGGGTGGTGCCGATTGCTGGATCAGGCTTCCCGCCGGTTGTGCGGCCCGATCGATAACGCGGCGGCCCTGAAATGCGGCCGGTGGCACTGTCGGGAGTCGTGCTGGACAGAGTCATCCAAGGTGTGCATCGAAACGGGGCAACCCGTGGAGATCGAATGCCGGGGCGGGATTCGTCTTTAGGCCGCCCCGATTCAGGCCGGGACGGAAGCGGTCGGGGCCATAAACCTCGGCTCCGGGGACCCACCTCAAGACCCCGGTAAATTACGGGAAATCTCCTCCAGGTATGAAGTCGATTTGGTGGAACTTAGCTCCGCGGCCCGGCTATACCAAACCCGCCCGCCGTTTATCATCGCCGTGGCCAAAGACCGTCTCCTCAACTCGGCCAAGTTGCTCGGCACCATGATCGAACGGAAACGAGCCGAGGAAAGCTTCAGGATTCTCTGCGAACAGTCGCTTCAAGGCATCGCCATCTTCCAAGGTTCCCCTTCCCGGATCGTCTTTGTCAACCCGAAGTGGGCCGAAATATTCGGGTACACGATGGAGGAAGCGCTGTCTTTTTCCGGAGACGATAAATGGAAGTTGGTGCATCTAGATGATCGGGAGATGGTTAGAAAATATTATCATGATCGTCTGTCGGACGACAAAGTGATCCCCAATTATCAGTTTCGAATTCAACGAAAGGACGGTGCGGCGCGGTGGGTGGAAGTCTTCGCCGGCCGGGTCAACTATCGGGGAGAGATATCCATCCAGGCCGCGTACATCGATATCACCGAGCGCAAGCAGGCGGAAGAGGCCTTGTTCAAAAGCGAAAAAAGATATCGCTTGCTGTTTGACCATGCCCCGATTGGTATCGTGCATTTCGACCATAAAGGCATTCATTTGGCCTCGAATCAAAAATTTTCCGATATCACGGGCACCCCACGGGAACGCCTCATCGGCTTCAATGCGCTGGAAAAAATCCGAGATCAGCAATTGCTCCAGGCGGTCAAGGCCGCTCTGGACGGCAGGTTAGGGTATTACGAAGGGAACTATCTTTCCGTGACAAGTGGAAAAGTTACTCCGATCCGGGCTGTTTTCCAGCAAATCCCCTATGGTGATGGGGCTTTTTACGGCGCCATGGGAATAATTGAGGATGTCTCTGTCCAAAAAAGAACAGAACAGGCATTGGCCGCAGAGAAAGAGCGACTGGCCGTTACCTTGAGTTCCATCGGAGATGGAGTTATCGGGACCGACCTGGCGGGTAACGTAACCTTACTTAATCGGGTGGCGGAGAATCTGACCGGCTGGCCTGAAGAAGAGGCGATTGGCCGGCCGCTGGCCCGGGTTTTCCCCATCATCAATCAAATAACCAGACAAGTTTGCGAAGATCCGGTGAGTAAAGTCCTAAAGAGCGGTCGGATTATCACCTTGGCCAACCATACCGTGCTGATCAGCAGAACCGGCGCGGAGATGATTATCGCCGATAGCGCCGCCCCCATCCTGGATGAAAACGGAGTTCTGCTGGGTGTCGTCCTGGTGTTTCGCGATACCACCGAACAGAAGCGGGCGGAATTCGCCCTACAAAATAAAACCGAAGAGCTGGATCGCTTTTTTTCTCTGGTTCTGGATCTACTTTGTATTGCAGACACCCAGGGGTTCTTTCGACGCGTCAATCCGGCCTGGGAAAAAACCCTGGGGTATGGCCGGGAAGAACTGGAGGGAAGTAAATTTTTGGATTTTGTTCATCCAGAAGACCTGGAATCCACACTGAGGGCGGTGGACAGGCTGTCCGCCCAAGAAGAAGTTTATGACTTCGTTAACCGGTATCGTTGCAAAGACGGTTCCTACCGGTGGATAGAATGGCGGTCTTCCCCGGACGCGGCCGGCTTGATTTATGCCGCGGCTCATGACATTACCGACCGGAGGCGAGCGGAGGAAGATCGAAAGAAACTGGAGGCCCAACTCCGCCAGGCCCAAAAGATGGAAGCCATCGGCACGCTGGCCGGAGGGATCGCCCACGATTTCAATAACATTCTCGGGTCCATCTTCGGCTATACCCAACTGGCCATGGATGACGCCGGATCCGGTGAAGTTAACCCCGAATTTCTGGAAGAAATACTCAATGCCGGGAAGAGAGCCAGGGATCTGGTCAAACAAATACTGACCATCAGCCGCCAAACCGAGCAGGAAAAGAAACCTGTTGAAGTTGCGTCAATCTTGAAAGAGAGCATCAAATTAATTCGGGCCTCCTTGCCGGCCAACATCATTATTGAACAAGAAATATCCGTCAAGGAATCAATTATCTTGGGTGATCCCACCCAAATCCATCAGGTGGTGATCAATCTGTGCACCAACGCCGCCCACGCCATGCCGGAAGATGGCGGAGTCTTAGGTATAAAACTCAGTGAATTGTTCCTCGATACCGATTCGGCAGCCAGATATATCAACCTGAAGCCGGGACGTTATCTTAAACTAACCGTAAGTGATACCGGACAAGGCATGGACAGCAGCATCTTGGAGAGAATCTTTGATCCGTTCTTTACCACCAAGGAACTGGGCAAGGGAACAGGAATGGGCCTGGCCATTGTCCACGGTATCGTCAAGAATCATGGTGGGGCCGTCAGCGTTAACAGCGTACCGGGGCAGGGGTCGGCCTTTAACATCCTGCTGCCGATGCTACAAGGTCAACCGGAATCAACGGATAATTACGCTGAAACCATCCCGAGAGGAACCGAGACCATCCTGCTGATAGATGATGAACCGGGGTTGCTCGATACCGGCAAAAGGATCTTGGAACGATTAGGTTACAGGGTTACAACCAAAACCAGCGGGGTGGACGCCCTGGACGCGTTCATGGCCCAGTCGGCGAGTTTTGACTTAATCATTACCGACATGGCCATGCCGAATATGACGGGAGACAAACTGGCCCGAGAAATTTTGCGCCTTCGTCCCAATATGCCCATAATCCTTTGCACTGGATTTAGCGAGGCCGTCAATGAGGAGCGGGCCAGGGACATTGGAGTGAGAGGATTTCTGATGAAACCATTTGATGTGAGGATCCTGGCCAAACTGATTCGTAAGGTCTTGGAAGAGGGGTAGGCAGTCGGGCGTAAGCGGCTATTTATCCTTGAACTGAATCACCTTTTCGACGTCACAGGTGGCCCGGTTTACAAAAATCAGCTTGTTATTGCCGTAGGGACGGTCGTATTGGAGTATGGCCGGCTCACCCACGGAGACCTCAAAACAAAAGCGCGTCTTAATATACAGCCCGGAAAGGGTGTCGCGATACAGATTAAACCCGACCCGCTCCAGCTTGACCTTAAACCGCTCGGCCTGAGCCGGCGCGGCAGTCATAAGACAAACAAAAGCCATCAGGGCCAGGATAAGAGGTTTAAACATGCTTATTATCCGTTCCCGGTCTTTAATCATAGCGAATTTACTAATCCGAGCTGAATCTTTATCAACCGGGCCATATTGTCTTTGATTTCATTCTGGCGAGGAACCGCAACCTTCCGCCGTTCTTGAGGTTGAGATAAATATCGTGATGAGCGCCTTGCCGATTGAGCTATACTTTGAACGGTCATAATTGACCCTTTTATTGATGTGCCCAATACTCGGGTATAGATTTTCTTTGAGATATTTATTATGATCACCTGGCAATACAGAAACCCTTTTTCAGCCAGGTGATGAATATGATTCCGGTACACTTTACCGAGGGCGATGTCGCCGTCTTTAAGAGAGAACGGCATATCCATCCACACCCGAGAGTACAGGTTAAGATGGAAGTAATGTGGTTAAAAAGTCTTGGATATAAGCACAATAAAGTAGCTGAAGCGGCATCCGTATCCCCCAAGACCGTGACACGAATCATCAAGTCATATAACGAAGGTGGCTTAGAAAAATTGAGGGAAATAAACTTCCATAAGCATAAGTCTAAATTAATAGATCATAAAGGGTCAATTGAAGCCTATTTTCGTGATTATCCCCCGTCTTCTATATCTGAGGCAGTTAATAAAATTGAGGAAATTACAGGTATAAAGCGGAGTCCAACCCAAGTTCGAAAGTTCTTAAAGTCGATCGGTTTGCGCTACTTGAAGGTTGGAGTTGTTCCCTCAAAAGCCAACCCCCAAGAGCAGGAAACCTTCAAAGATAATGAACTTATGCCTCGATTAGAGGAAGCGAAATGTGGAAAAAGACAGGTATTCTTTGTAGATGCGGCACACTTTGTGTATGGTGCTTTCTTGGGGTTTCTTTGGTGTTTCTGCAGGGTGTTCATAAAATCACCAGCCGGGAGGAAACGTTTCAATGTTTTGGGTGCATTGAACGCCGTCAGTCACCAATTGATCACAGTCACTAATACAACCTATATTAATGCCCTAAGTGTTTGCGATCTTATGCGCCAGATAGCAGTTCAATATGTTAGAATACCAATTACTCTAGTTTTAGATAACGCCAGGTACCAAAAGTGTGCCCTGGTTCAGGAACTGGCCAAGTCGTTGAATATTGAACTGCTATATTTGCCCTCATATTCACCAAACTTAAACCTGATAGAAAGACTTTGGAAATTTGTAAAAAAAAAGTGTCTATACTCTAAATATTATTCAGATTACAATAGATTTGAAGTAGCTATTCAGGACTGTCTCGATTCCACTCATACCAAACATAAAAAGGAATTGGAAACGCTGCTCACGCTTAAGTTCCAGAGCTTCACAGAGGATCAACTCATGGCAGCTTGAGACTTCTTACAACTTGCACCCAAAACGGTCAATTGTGGCCGTTCAAAGTATAACATCCGGCATCCACCAGTTCTCTGATCAACTTGTTCCTTTTCACACCTCTACCCGGATTTCCTTCTGAAAGACTTCACCGCCGGGAGCAAATCCGGCCTCGTCCGTCATCAGTTGATAGACCTCCCGAATGTTCCTTTCCAGCTCCTCTAAAGTCTCTCCCTGGCTGAACCCTCCCGGGACTTCCTTGAGTCGGCCGACATACCAGCCATCATCAATACAATACTCCAGAGTCCTTCAGCATGACCTGCTCCTCTCATTCTGGGGGCGCAACTCTCTTTTCCTTAATTCTACCCGTCATCAGCCGGGAAGGCAAGAAGTTAAGCCTCAACCGGTCGTATTCCCAAGGCATCCGAATCAATGCTTCCCCGATGCCTGTTCCAGGCTGCGGCGGGCCTCCGCGAAATCCGGAATTAGCCGGAGCGCCTCGGAAAAACATCGGATGGCCTGGTCGGTCCGGCCCAGGGCCATCAACGCCCGGCCAAGGTTATATTGGGCCTCGGGAAAGTCGGGATTGATCCGGACAGCCTCGGAGAATTGTTTGGCCGCCTCTGGGACTTTTCCCTGGTCCATCAACGTCATCCCCAGGTTATTATGGGCCATGGCATAGTCGGGATTAAACCTCACCGCCTCGGAAAAGTTTGCCGCGGCTTCCTTTATTTTTCCTTGACCGGCCAGAGCTGCGCCCAGGTTGTTATACGCTTCGGCATAATCCGGTTTGATCTTTAGAGCTTCAAGGTAGTGATTGATCGCCCCCTGGATATCACCGCGGCCGGCCAGGACGATGCCCAGGTTATACTGGGCCCCGGAGTATTCGGGATTGATCCGGGCCGCCTCAGAAAACTGTTTCACTGCTCCGTCAATATCGCCGCGGCTAAGTAAAACGGCGCCTAAACTGTTATGAGCTTCGGCAAAACCGGGTCTGAGGCGCAGGGCCTCGCCGGCCTCCCTGGCCCCATTGCCGGTGTCTCCATATTTGACCAAGGCCAGGCCCAAAAAATAGTGTGCATCGGCATTATTCGGTTCAAGTTGGATGGCCTGAGCAAAGAATCTGATGCTTTTTTCCGTATTCCGGGGATCCGCCAGGATGTCTTCCAATCCGCTCCGGGCCTCCACCCAATCGGCCCTGGCCCTCAAGGCCTCGAACAAGTACCCCAGAGCTTCAGCTATTCTGCCATTTTCCGCCAGGAGATGGCCCAGGTTACGATATGTCTCATAATGATCCGGCTTGATCCGAAGGGCCTCCAGGTAATGACGCATCGCTTCAGGGACGTGCCCCAGGTGTTCCTGAGCCAGCGCCAGACCCTGGTGCGCCGCCGCGTCATCCGGTTTTAACTCCACGGCCCGGGTATAGGCCCGGGCAGCCTGGCGATAGTTTCCCTGCTCGGCCAACGCCGCGCCCAGCATGATTTGGGTATCAGGGTTGTCTGGATTATATCTCGCCGCCAGGTGGAATTCGTCGATCGCTTCGGCTATCTTGCCCTTTTTGAATAAGCTCAACCCCAGGTTATGATGCCCCCCTTGACTCTGAGGATTCTTGGCCACCACATCTGACCACAGAGTCAGGTTATCCTGCCATATCCGATTGTGTATTATGGTGATGTACCCCAAAGTGAACACAATGACGGCGGCTGTAGCCACCCTGAGCCATAATCTGGGTCCGGTTCCCCCAAAAAGCAAATAAGCCGCCAGCATCGCAAAACCGACCAGGGGCAAATAAAGCCGGTACAGATAAATCATTTCCAACCTGGGAACCACAGCTTCGATAGCCAGGTTGATCAAAAACCAGAGGATGCAAAATGAAATGAATCGATACCGTCTGGCCAGACCCGCGGCCAGGCCGAACAGGCCGGTCAGGGACAGAAGCGAGCAGAGGGTGGTGCCGGGATCGACCAGGGAATGTGAAGTAGTGATGTAGTTTAGTAGATTGAGCCGGTCGGGATGAGGAAAGAGCAGCATGCTGATATAGAAGATAATCACTCGGAACTGGGTCATGACCCGCTCCCATTCGGTAAAAGGGGGCGTGGGTCCGGCCAGAATGGGGTAATCGTGAGCGACTTTGCCGAAGGGGTGCCCTTCGGAAAAAAAATAGGTCAGCAGAACCAGCAGAACCACCGAGAGAAACAGATGGATCAAACCTCTCCCCAACCAGGCCGGCTTCAAATTCTGAAAGAAATACCATTCATAAAGTAAAATAATCAGGGGCAAAGTCGCCGCGATCTCTTTGGAGCCAAAGGCCAGGATCCCGAAGAACAAACAAAAGGTAAAGATCAGCCGCTGCCGCCATCGGGTCTCAGTCAGCCGGCCCTGGAGGTAACACAGTAAGGAGCCGAGATAAAACATCACGGCCAGGCTGGTCATTCTCTGGGTAAGATAGGTCACCGCCTGGACCTGGACCGGATGAGCAATAAATACGGCCGCGGCGAACAAAGACATGATTGAGATAAGCGACGGATCCGGCGCCAGGGTCTTCTGGCCCGGCACCGCAGATAGGCGGACCAGAGTCAAAAATGAAATGAAGTAGACCAACATTCCGGACAAGAGATGGATGCTTAGGCTGACCAGCCGGAAGGCCGTGACGTTATATCCCCAAAAGAAATAATTGAGGGCGAAGCTAATCCCGGATACCGGCCGGTTCGGTACCAGGCCGCGAAACCCGGCCTCGTAAATCCCCTTTAGATTGAAATGGGTCATTCTAATAGGTGGATTGTCAATGATGAGGACATTATCATCAAAAACAAAAGGGTAGTGGATCGTTTGGGCATAAACCGATGCGCCGACGAGACAGATGGTCAGAAGACACAGCCAGTGGTATCCGAGCCGAATCCCGTCCCCGGCCGGCCGCCGCCTCGGTTGAGGGCCATTTCGGTGATCGACCGCCGCGTCTACCGGTCCCACATCGACGGTCGGTCCTTCGGTTTTGGAAAAATCGGCATCCATGGGCTCTCCGATCTTGGCTGGGGACAAAAAGTTCACGTCATACTAGCCGGGGGTCGTATTCTTCAACCGAATTTTTTTCTAAGCGCGTCGACGAATCCAGGTTCCAAATCACCTATGTGCTTGATTAAAGAATTGGCCTGGTTGTCATCCAGGTAACCTTTCTCGTATAAGAACCGATAGAACAGCTTCAGGGCCGGCGGGATGTTGACATATTCCTCGGGCTCGATCATTACATGCCGGAAGACAAAATTGGACAAAAATTCCTTCAGATGAATCAGAGATACTGATTTCAAAACAGTCATCTCAGGATGTTCATGTTGGTAAATAAATTCTATGAACATGTCCGCATAAAAATTAAATTCCTGATAGAATTCAGAAAGGCCGGCTTCTTCCATCCAGCCGGAAAAGGTGCTGACGCATTTCGTTGCCATGTCGAAGAAATAGGACTCCCAGTCATCATACTCAGCCTGGTCGTAAATGTACTGGTCCATCTGATTCATCATCGACACCAGGTCGGCATCCGGCACCGCCGGCCCGGCCGGGGCGTCCAGGATCTTTATTTTAGAATAATCAAACTCGGTTATAACAACAGGGTCTTCTTTTCTTTGAAAAAAAATCATTCGAGAATCGGGTTGGATATCCGAGGGGAACAGATATTCCTTTCGATCGAGCATCATCTTGAACAATTCAGTGGCCTGGTCATGATCGATCTTCAACTGTTTCCTGATAATGTTCATGACAGACTCTACA
>JADFXK010000155.1:0-503 GCA_015233625.1 Deltaproteobacteria bacterium
GCTGCCCAGGAGTCGGTGCAAAGTGGATGCGGTTTCCGGAATGGCTTGCTTTATCCGATCCGAGCAATTAAGATGCTGTTTGGCCTGCTTGATGGCTTCCTGCAGTCTGGCCGCGGCTTTTCCGGTCGGGGCGGCCAGGGCCAGCCGCAGATCATTCCTATCCGCCGATTCCAGGAGCAAGGCCAAAATCTTAGCTACCGTAGTCGTCTTACCTGTTCCGGGACCGCCAGATACGACGCAGAAGCTCTTCGACACCGCAGCGAAGGCAGCCACCTTTTGGTAGTCCACCTCACTTCCTTGGGCCGGAAAAAGTCGGGCCAGTCCATCTCTAAGAGCGTTTGCTTCAGGCAGGACCGGGGACTCTTCGAGACGCGTCCTAAGGGCACCGGCCAGTTTATTTTGGTATTCCCAGTAGCGATATAAGTATAACCTGCCGGTCTGATCCAGGATCAATGGTTTATACTCGCCGGGGTGACCCACTAACCGGCTGTTAGCCAGCTTTT
>JADFXK010000155.1:519-9025 GCA_015233625.1 Deltaproteobacteria bacterium
AGGCGGCCACGTCGAGGGGGTGCATGATGCCCGATCCTATCACCGGAGTAATGTCCGCCAGCCTGGCCAGGTCCAAGCAGATGTGACCTTGCCGGGTGTACCAGCTGGTCATGGCCGCAGCCAGTTCCACTTCTGGGGCTGGTTGCTTGTTCAGCCTGATCAGGAGACCGGCGAAATGGACATCCAGGGGGGACAGCTTGCCGAGAGAGTAAAGACGGTTGATGACTTCATGGGACACGGGGCACCTGTTATTTTCGTCCGATAAGGGTCGTGGATAAAGTCTCGATGGCCCTTTGCGGCGGTCTGTTCTTATAGACTCCGTAGGACGGACCATAATCTGGGTCTATTCCTCTGATAAACAAATAATAGACTTCCCCAAAATGGGTCGCGTAGCTATAGTTGGGGATCCTGACTTTCAGGTACTGATCCACCGCCACCGTATAGAGATAGTACTGCAAATGATAGAGATTATCATTCATCACTCTTTGCAGGGCATCTGAATTATAATCGGGCGTTTTACCGCCCAGATAGTTCGATTTCCAGTCTACGATGTAAAATCGGTTGTTGAAGCGGAAGACCAGGTCGATGAATCCCTTCATGAATCCTTCTAAGGGTCTAAAATCAAGTCGCTCCAGGCGAGACGGGAGCCCGGAGGCAACGGCAACCCCCACCTGCTTGACGAAGACATGCTTCAGGTCACGCTCGGTTAGTTTTTGCAGCGGAAAATAAAACTCCAACTCGTTCAGACGTTCGGCCGCCGGCACTTGAGCCAGACAAAAATCACCGAAATCCGAGTTCAGCGAAGTGGTCAGAGTGTTTTGGACCAGGCTATAAATGGGGTCCTGCCAATATTCGGCAAAGCCGTGTCCGGCCAGTTTCCGGTTGATGAGGTCTTTGGCCGCGGCTTCATCCGGGAGGGCGAAATCCACATCTTCAAAAATCTCATGCAATAGAATCCCCGAGGTGGCGCCGCGCGGAAAAGCGAACATATCCAGTTCCGGCTTGTCCAGAGGCAGGTCTCGGCTGGAGGCCGCGGGAACCGGATCAGGATGAATGGTTTCATCACGGTCAGCCAGTTCCGCCCGGTGCGGTTGATTTGAGACTAAGGATGAGAAGCTGGCCATCCGCCGGTTGCGGTTGATTTTGCCCTTAAAATCCCGGCTGGTAAGTTCATAGTCCTGATCGGGCGAGGCTGGCGGCGGTTCCGCGAAGATGTGGGGGAGCTCGGAGACCTTGATCGAGCCGCTCGATCTATCCTGGATGTCCATCAAATCACGCCATAAATCCGGATCGCCCAGTTTTTTGAACTCTTCGGTCATTAGTCCGGGCCGGCCTTCAGCGGCTCGGGCCACCTCCGGATGAAAAAGATAGGCCGGGGCCGTGTCTCCGGCCCGGTTGAACCTACCCCAGATGAGATAAAGACGATGCTTCGCCCGCGTCATGGCCACATAGAGCAACCGGATATTTTCGGCCAGGTTCTCTTGTTCCGTCAATGTCTGGTGCCGGTCCCAATCCGGCGAGCCTAAATCGATAGTCCGACTTGCTTCATGTGATGCATCGTGAAATACAAGTTGATCCTGGTCCTTCACCTGGGAGCCGGCCCATAAAAAAGGACAAAAAACAATGGGATACTCCAGCCCCTTGCTCTTGTGAATGGTCACGATCTTCACCGCGTTCTCATCACTCTCCAGTCTCAGTTGGTGTTCTTCCGACCGGGAGGAGCTATCGGCTCTTTGGGTCGAAAGCCATTTTAACAGTCCATACATATCCAGTTGCTTGTCTAAGGCGGTTTGGTGCAGGACTTCCGTTAGGTGAAGAATATTGGTGGCCCGACGCTCTCCATCGGGCCAAGGTGCGATGCGGGGCAGGACGCCCTCCCTGGACAACAGGTCTCGGATCATCTTGAAGAAACCGAACCTGGCCCAGGTGTCATGATATTCGCCGAACCTGATCAACCAGCTCTCCCAGGCCGTTTCATCACCCATGAGGCGGTCCAGGTCTTCGCCGCCAACCCCGAGCAGATCCGTGACCAGGGCGGCCTTCAAGGCTTTCTCGTTGGCCGGATCAATCACGGCGGCCAGAATATATTGGATCTCCGTGGCTTCCGGAGTGTTAAACAGGTGGCCGATATTGTACAAGACGGAATGGACCCTAACCTCCCCCAGGGCTTGCTGGATGAGGCCGGCTTCTCTATTCGTCCGGACCAAAACGGCGATATCTTTTTCCTCCACCCGGATCTCGTCGATTAGAGCTTGCCCCTGCCGGCCCAGGACCAGGAGCCGAGATATTTCTGCGGCCACGGCGCGGGCGATCAGGTCGCGGCCTGTACCTTTGGAGATCGGATTCCCGCCTGATAGTTTGTTGGAATTTAGATACCAGATATGCAGGGGCGCCTCAGTCCGGCCGGCAATTTCGAGCACCTGGTGGGTTTTGCCTGGCGGAGTCAGAGCGGGTTGAAACTGGATGGCTTCGAAAACAAACGGATGATCAACGTTTGAAAAAATGGTATTGACGGCGGACACCAAATCCGGCCCGGACCGCCAATTCTGGCTCAAGGTGAAACTAACCGAGGCGTGCCTGGCCGCGCTCATATAAGTAGAAATATCCGCGCCCCGGAAACTATAGATGGCCTGTTTGGGATCGCCGATCAAGAATAGCATTCGCCCGGCGGGTTCAAATATCTTCTTGAAGATGGCGTATTGGACCGCATCGGTGTCCTGAAATTCGTCGATCAGGGCGGCCTGGTACCGGCCTCTCAGTACCTCGGCCAACCGGTCTCCGTCAGGGCCGTTTAAGGCGCGCTCCAGTCTGATCAGTAGATCGTCAAAAAACAAAATATTCTTCTTGAGCTTCCTGGTGTTCATTTCATCGCGCAGGTAATGGCAGAACTCCACTTTAAGCCCGAGGAGGCGGGCCTGATAAGCTTCTCGGAGTCTTTCTTGAGCCGCCTTGAAGTCCTCGGCCAAGGCCAGGAAGGGGTGAGAAGGTGGGGTACATTTCTTTTTGGTCGCCTCGTGCACACTGCCGGCCGTGAACTTATCCAGGAAAGCACCGGGGTCGCCATCCAGGAGACTACCGCTTAAGTAAGTATCCATCCGCTGAATCCAGCCGGGGATACTGTCTTTTTTATATTTGGTTCGACTTAATGCCGGACTGGTTGTGAAGATGTCCTCGATCTCACCCTTGGCCTCCGGCCAGGCCCGCCTAACCTGATCGAATCGGCGATGCAACTCGTTTTCCAGTTCGGAGCAATCAGGCAGGCCGACTTGAGGGATGATCCTCAGATAAGGGTTTTCGGGATTGATATTGGTCATGGCCTGAAAGCTGGCCATGAGATGGTGCGTTTTGGCGTAGGTATAGAAAAGGGGAGATGACTGGTAGAAATGTTTTCGCCAAAAGTCATGGACAATCTCGGCGGACAGACCGGTCTGATCCTTTTCCAGGGCCGTATCCGGCATGACCCCTGTGGCAAAAGCGTTATCCATCAATGCCTTGCGGCAGAAACCGTGGATGGTAAAGACGGAGGCCAGGTCAAAGTCTAGGATGGCGCGGTTTAATTGACTTATGGCCGCAGCGGCATGATGATATTCTCTTAAAAGCTGTTGCAGAAAGATATCACTGATGTCGCCTCCGGCCAGGCTTTCGGCGGTTTCTTTTAGTCTTTTTCTGATCCTGTCTTTCAACTCATTGGTGGCGGCTTCAGTAAAGGTGACGACCAGAATTTCATCGATCGGAATCCGCTTCTCTAAAATCAGTCTCAGCATCAAGCCGATGATAGTGTATGTTTTGCCTGTGCCAGCTCCGGCCTCAATCAGGTTGGCGCCTTCCAACGGGCAAGTCACGAGATCGAATTCATTCAGCTTAACCATTAGATTAGACCTCTTTTAGATGGGCCAAGAGCGGCTGAAAGATTTGTTGGGAGATTCGGTAGAACTCCTCGTCCAGCGGGTTGAGGTATCTGAAACATAGTTCTAAATGCGGGTCAAGCGAACGTTCTCCCTGTTTTCTTTCATGTCCGAGCCAGACGGTTTCTGCTTTTGTCCCGGCGTATTCCGCCGGGCTGTTTTTTTGCAGTCTCCACTTCGCATATTCCCAAGAAGTCTCAGGAAAAAAATGAAGGGGTTGGCTCAGCCCCGTCCAGTACAACCATAGAAGCTGTTCTAAGATGTCGTGAGCGTTGGGAACCGGCTGATACTCCAGGCCGCACCAGGAATTGTCTTTCAACCCGATCACCATGCTTTTCTTTGGATAACCTGGGGCCTGGCTGAGATTGAGGACCAGGTGGTGGATCCAGGCCCGGACATAATCCTTCCCCTTTAAAATGGCGTAACGGTATTGCACGAATTTGTCCTGGTAGATGGGCTGAATCCGCCCATTGAGGTTAAACCCGGCTAGTGGGAGAGTCACATCCAACGGCTCGAGTGGGCGGCCTTGGAGCTGTGGTCTGGTCTGGCCCACAAAAGTAGCCACACCTTGGGACAATTCTTTAAACAGGCAATCTCCCGGCGTTCCATGGGGTAGTACTCCAGACGCCTTCTTGACTGGAAAGAAATCATCCGGCTTCCCGTCGGCCAGGGTGAGGGCCACCAGCTCCTGCCCCAGAGAATATTTCTCCAACCCACCCAGGTCAAAGGATTCTTCATCTTCCAGCCCCAGTGCATTATCTTCGAGATATAGCCCCAGCCGGTGGTTAAGAAAAAACCTGGTCGGGTTAGTAAAAAAACTGCACAAATTCGAGATACTAATGGTTTTGAACGATTCCTCGGGCTGGCTCAGATGACCGGCCATGAACACTGAAGGCTGTTGCTTTGGCAACATCATGTGCTGCGCTTCCGTCAAATGTTGTCGGGAATATGAGAACAACCCGGTGTCCCCTCTAAAATAATCGGGGTTGAACGCCTGCAACCGATGCCTGGTGATAAACCAATCGTCATTGTCGGTGGTAGAAGCCCTAAAACCATGGTTAATGTAGTCTATCAATTCGCTGACCACAATAGACGGCGGGATGACACTATTGTCCTGGCAGCTTTGCCCGGTGTAACTAATATACAGCTTTGTCCGGGCCGAAATAATGGTTTCGAGAAATAAATAGCGGTCGCCGGTCCGCTTGGACCGGTCACCCGGCTTGGGGTGCTGGGCGATAAGGTCAAACTCCAGGGGACTGGACTGTCCGGGAAAGGCATCGCCGTTCATCCCGATCAGACAGATGACCTTAAAGGGGATGCTGCGCATGGGCAACATGGAACAAAAGGTGGCGCCGCCGGTAATGAATCCGAAACCGAATCCTTTGTTCCTCAAGTAACGGCTTAAACTCCACTTGATCAGGCCTAAGTCCACCGGTTGATTAAATCCGGATACTTCTTGGATCCGGCCCAGTTCGGCGATGGCCTGGGTCAAGGCGTGGACTTCCCATTTGGCATCCTCATTAAGCACAAAAAAGTCTGATAGGATTCCGGCCAGAGTCTGCGACCAGTCCTGGAGGGTACGGCCAACACCCAGGGAGGTGATGAGTTTGAAAAGCTCGTCCAGGAATCTGGTGAATCCCCCCAAAATTGCCGCATCCGACCCTGCGATCTCACCATAGGGGAGGATCCCTTCAAAGAGCGTCCTGTTTCTCCCCGGCAAAGCGTAGCCCAGCAGAAGTCTATCCAGGCCCGCTCTCAAGGTGTTTTCGGGAAAGGATTCCAGGCCCCATTGGACCTTGAAGTCTTCATCCAGGCCCCATTTGATCCGGACGTCCCTGACCCATTGGACCAGTAGTTCTAATTCGCTGTCCGTAAAGCCAAACTTATCCCGGATCGAGGGCACTTCTAAGATTTCCATGATCTGCGGGGCGGTGAGACGCTCGCCCGGAAGGTCCAAAATAGCCAGAAACTTATCGATGATCTGACTTTCTCGGTTCATACTCCGGTCAGCCACCGTATAAGGAATCCGCTTCTGCTCATCGCCCGGCGACTCAAAAACCGCCTGGATAAACGGCGCGTAGGATTCGATATCGGGGGCCATGACCAGGATGTCCATCGGCTGTAAACCGGGATCGTGCTCAAACATCTCAAGCAGTTGATCATATAGTACTTCTATTTCCCGCATGGGGCTGTGGCAAGAGTGGATCTGAACAGATTTATCCGTCGCAGACAGAATTGTCCGGTCGCTGAATGGAGCGGCATTATGACCGGCAGTAAGGATATCGGACTGGATGCAGGCCAGAAGGCTCATTTCGCCGGGATGGTCAAAAAGATTGATGGTCTCAATGTTCTGTGCAGAGATTAATTCAAAGAACTCCTGCCCCATGGTCCCCATCGAAGCCAATAGGCTATCACCTCGTCCGGACCGGATATCGTGGCCGGAGAGTAGGCGCAAATCCGAGTCCGACTCATTTGCTGGCTTCTTCTGGTCTGCTGCTGACTTTCTTCGGTATTCAACGCACGGTCGTAGAAGAAACATATTTACTTCTATAAGATGCGATAACCCCACCAAAAGACGCATATGGGCCGGAGGAAGATAAGATATGCCAAACAGCGAGACTCGTTGGGGAAGATGAAAATCGCCCGGAGAAGCCTCCGTGATCTTCTGGAATAACTCCAGTCCCAGCGCGGCCCGGTGTTCACGTTCGTGACCGCTGATCAACCCGCGCCAAAGCCCAGCTTGCCAATGAGTTTCCCGGCCCGATTCCCAATCGGAGATCATGTCCGGCCGATAGATTATATACTGCTCAAATGTCTGAGCAATGCTGGTAGCTAATTGTAATCGCTTCAGGCTTTGACCAGAATCGCCCAGATAGGCGCGGAGGCTCTCAAAGCCTGGCCGATCTAAATACTCGGGGAGAATTTTCATGATCCGCCAGGCGCAAAATTTGGGATCAAAGGCGGTGGGATCTGGAAAATCGGGGACAATATCTTCAAATATTTTGTTCAAGAAGGCGTTGGGGAAGGGAAAATGGTAGTTGGCGCAGACGCCTAAATGAGAGGCCAACTGCATGGACAGCCAGCGCTCCATCCCTTTGCTCTGGACCAAGATAACTTCCGGCACAAAGGGTGAGGGTAGAGGCGTGGGCAAGATCTTGGTCAATTCTTGGAAGAGTAATTCCAGTTTGTTACTGGTAACTAGTCTGAAGGATGTCACTTCGTTGGGTATGGCCACCGAATTTTCCATTTAGGACCTGAATTCGACGAGATTTATGAATTGGAAGATAGAAATAAATCCGCAGATGGCGCAGATGAACGCAGATGGAAGAGGGCACAGGCATCTGCGATTATTAGTCTTTTTAAATCTGCGCAAATTGACGCAATCTGCGGACTAAATCATGGATAGGAAGAACACCGTCACAATGAACGTTGAAGCCTTCCCCGGTTGGTTTAGGGACGGCTGCCATGATGGTCCTGGAGCATGATCGCACTGCCGAAACGGCCGGTCAAACCCTCGCCCCGGTAGGAGAAAAAGAGATCGGTCCGGCATCGGGTACACAGGCCAGAGGATTCAATGTTGTTATCAGACAGGCCGGCCTGGACGAGTTGCCGGCGGGTGATAGCCCAGAAGTCGAAGTAGTTGGGCCGATCCATGAATGATACAAAATGTTCAGGTAGTTCTTCGTGGTAGTTCTTGAATTCGGCACAACATGGACCCAGGGAAGGAGCGATCCCAGCCACTAAATCGTGAGTAGAGGAGCCAAACTCGGTGACCATCACGGCCACGGTTTTAGGTACCACGCCGGCTACCGAGCCACGCCAGCCGCTATGGACATTGGCCACCACCCGTTTCACCGGGTCATAAAGCAGCACGGCCTGACAATCGGCCTGCTTGACCAGCAAGGCCAGTCCAGGGGAGTTCGTCACCAGGGCGTCGCAGGTGCCGGTATGGACATGTCCCAATGCCTGGTCCGGGTTGTCGGTCCGTCGGATCACGGCCACTCTGGAGCCGTGCTCTTGATGACCGGAGACAATCAGCCGGGCAGTCATGATTTCTCTGACCAAGGTCAGATTAGTGGCCACGTTCTCCAGGCTGTCGCCCGTGGATATAGACAGATTTAGGGAACCATAGGGTGGGGGACTGACCCCGCCGGAGCGGGTGAAAGCACCGTGCTTAATGGTGTCATAGGAGTTAAATTTGGGGAAGGTGTAGTAGGTCAAGCCCTTGTGGGCGGTTTTGATCATGATCAATCCCGGTTCGGTCAGGTTAAAGGCTTAACGCGGGGCGCGGCCTTGTCACTCCGGTGTCGGAGGTTCTGTCCCGGACTGAGCCTCTCGGTCCAAACTCGTCATTTGCGGTTGGCCCATTTTTGATTAATGGAGTAAACAAAGGCGAATACCTCGGCGATGACATGATAAAGTTCGGGGGGAATCTCCCGGTCGATATCGAGCCGAGACAAGACTTCAACCAGGTCGGGGTCATCCTTAATGGGGATTTTGTGTTTCTTGGCCAGCTCGATAATTTTTTCGGCCACGGTGCCCCGCCCCTTAGCCGTTACAGTCGGGGAACGATCTTTGGCGGTGTCGTAACGCAAGGCTAC
>JADFXK010000156.1 GCA_015233625.1 Deltaproteobacteria bacterium
TGGCGGGGGCGGGGGCGGTGAAGATTCATCGTTCCTAACGAATAAAGTCAAGAAACTCGAGGATGATAAACAAGACCTGGACAGGCGGGTGACTGAACTGGAGAGGGCTCTTAACGTTAACACCAGTTCCAGTGCTCCGACACAAGAGCGGGCAATGGCCGCGGCTCAGGCTCAGGCTCCGGTCGCGGCTCCGGTGATGGCTGCTCCTAGGGTACCTCCAACACCCAAGAAACCTGACATCCCGGCCTCTCTGCCGATGCCGAGGCCAGCGCCGCCCCAAAAGACGGCTGCTATTGCCAAGCCACAGTCGCCAAAACCTGCGGCCCCGGTTGCATTGGAATCCAAGGACGAAGAAGCACCTGCCGAATCCGAGCAAGCTCCGGCCAAAAAGGAGGCCAAGCCTCCACAAGCCTCGGCGCCGCCCACTGATGAGTTTGGCCAGGGCATGCAGCTTTACGAAAAAAAGGACTATAAATCGGCCACGGCCGCATTTCGGGCATACCTGGCCAAGAACCCCAACGACAAAAAAGCGCCTGCCGCTCATTTCTACATCGGCGAGTCTTATTACAATCAAAACAAATATGAGGAATCGATCTTAGAATATCAAAAAGTCATCAAAGATCATCCTAAATCGCCCAAGACCCCGGACGCCCTATATAAACAAGCTATGTCTTTTTATAGCCTGGGTGACAAGATGAGCTGCAAATTGATCCTGGAAAAACTGATCAAGAATTTTCCTAAGTCCAATCTGGTCACGCCGGCTAAAAATCAACTTAAGAAGATCAAATAAGGGTGGTGGCAATCTCCTCGGCGATCCTCTTGGCCGCGTCCGCGGGATCCGCCGCGGAGCGGATGGGGCGCCCCACCACCAGGTAGTCGGCACCATCTTGCACGGCCATGGCCGGCGTAACAATTCTTTTCTGATCGTCGGGTGACCCGCCCTCCCAGCCTTATCGTAACCATATTGGTTTGTTCAGATCCTTTCCTGGCCGACACCTTTACCTCTAACCAAATAGGATACAAACCGGTTAAACGCCTGAGGTGACTCGCGGGAAGGATCGCGACACGCCGGCAATCTGAGTTCTTCGGGATGCCCGCCGTTTTTGTGCCCATCCCTTGGTACCCATGGTTGGATTCTCCATGATTGGGGAAACCTTTTAAAGAATCCTCGGTGCTGCAGGTTTAATTAGGGTCGTAACAGGATAATTTTTAGCGACTCATAGATGACATTATGAACAATTGGATAGATTCATTATTAAGTCTTGAAAAGATTCTGTGATAATGATATACTATATGCTAGTAAGGCCACAACTATGCGGTTACTCTAATGCTTCTGTCAAACATGGCTTCCGGAAAAGAATTGCTCCTATAAGCTAGTCAGGTCACGGTTCTCCATTTAACATCAAAATGATGTGATGAAAAAATAAAATTCTAAGACCTTATTGGAATGACAGGCACATCCCAACGAATCTCTTAGAATGACGATTTCAACGCATCTATTCTGACAAAAAAACTTGACATTTTACCAAACATAGTCTAGGCGTTACATATTTCGGCTAATTGCCACCACCGCATATAAAACGACATAGAAGAACGGCCACACCATATCGGGTGGGGCGATTCTATAATCTTAACCTTGTCCTGGATTATTCAATATGGACCTAAGAAATAAAATCTGTGTGGCCCTAGATGTGGACAATTGTCAAAAGGCTAAAAATATTGTGACCCTACTTAAGAATGAGGTGGGGTTGTTCAAGGTGGGCTTTCAGTTGTTTACGGACCCGGGTTCCTCAAGCTTCCTGGATGAACTGGTCGGTATGGGAGTCAAGGTTTTTCTGGATTTAAAGATTAACGATATCCCTAATACTGCCTTGAATGCCGCCAAGAATCTCGTTAAACGCGGCGTCTATATGTTTAATGTTCACGCCTCTGGAGGCAGTAATATGCTTCGTTCCACGGCCGAAGCAGCGGCCGAAGAAGCAGATAAACTTGGCCTTATCAGGCCGGTAGTGTTGGCTGTCACCGTTTTGACTAGTATTGATAGCCAGATCCTGAAAACAGAACTTAATGTCGGCGTTTCCATAGAAGAGCAGGTCATCTCGTTGGCCAGGCTGGCAAAACAGTCTGGATTGGACGGAGTCGTCGCTTCACCCAGAGAGACAAAACTTGTTAAGTCCGCTTGCGGTGAAAACTTCATAGTGCTCACACCTGGAATTAGGCCTGCCTGGTCTGTTAAGGCTGATGACCAGAAGAGAGTTACCACTCCCCGAGAAGCTATCCAAAATGGAAGTGATTTTATTGTGATTGGACGCCCTATTATTGGAGCGCCGGATCCCCAGGCCGCCGTGTCAAAGATTATTTCGGAAATTAGTAAATGAATCTTTTTGATCATTTTCGAACCACCCCATGCTTTGTATCGCTATCCCTAAGATTCATATTACATTAAAGAAAGTCAATTGATGGCTATTTGTGAAGCGATTATTGTTAAGGCTCTTGAGGTTACTGTAAAATGGCTCTTAAGGAAATATGGACCAGAGATTGAAAAGATTCGTTCTAAGTTGCCTAATATTACATCCCATCTTTTTGTCAAACGTTTGTTACCTTGGAAAGAGATATTAGACAAGAAAATAGTTCTATCCATAGACTCCATTTGTAACATTATAGACGAAAAAGATATCATTGGGGAAATAGCTAAAAATAGTATTGTGGAGAATCGGTTTTTATTTTTTAAACCTAAACTTCAATTTAACACCTCAGAGTTCTTTGCAGAGTGCAGAAGGGATGTTAGGGGAAAACTAGCCCTAGAGTTCTGTGAACGCTACAAGGAGACCGGCTTTCGAGGAATCGCATTTCTATCGCCTGGAGCAGGAGACCTGCGATGGATTTTTGAAGGAGTGGATGCAGGATACAACCCTCTCATGCAGAATGCGATTAAAGAAAATATAACAGGCAATAACTTAGGAGAACATGTCTTCCCGAATTTCACAAACGAAAAGATAATTGCGGTCCTGGTGGCTTCAACTAATGAGGAAGAGAGTCAATTGCTGCAGAAGTTCTGTGACTATATAATAAATAAGCGAAAACTAAATTTTGTAGGCATATTTTCTTTTTTTGGTACCCGAAAGGCAACCTTAAATGCTGCGATCAAGGTGGACCATCATATTTTGGTCGATCTAAATTTGGAGGGATAAATATGAGGCTATCTGTGATTAAGTCCAAGTTAACTGAAATGCTGAAAGAACCAAATGTCGATTCTTTTGATGAGTTGGCCTCGTTCGGACCTATTAATGATGAAAAGTTGATTTCGAGCTTTTTGAAGATTGACCATAGAGCTAATGACGTTAACAAACAAAAATTGATCAAAATGATGACAGAGTCAGGTTTTCTGCTTGAAGGTCACTTCTCGCTTTTGTCGGGCATGCATAGTAAATATTTTCTCAGTTTCAATAACCTGGCTAGATCCACACCTCGTTTACATGCGGTAAGCGAACTAATCGCCGACATCATCATTGATGAGCGCATTGAGGTTGACGCCATTATCGCCCCTGAAACGGCCGGCAGCTATTTGGCCAGCGTTATAGGTGGGATACTCTTTAAGAAGGGAAAGAAAGAAGTAGAGATGGTTTATGCTAAGACCGATGATGATAAAAAGCCTACTTCGATAATCAACTATCTCGGCCTGAAGGCCGGCAGCAAGGTTCTTATAGTTAACGATTTGGTCACAACAGGAGCAGGAATTAAAGAACTCTATAATCTTTCCACAAAATATGGAGTTACTGTTCAAGGATTTGTGATGTTTGCCACCAGGAAAAGATTACAAGATATTCCTTGGCCCCCAAATTCCGGGCAATTCAGGTTTGCTTTGGTTGATGGTTCGGCTCTGGAAAATCATACATATAGGTCTTCGGATTGTCCTATCTGCAAAAATGAACAGACTAAACCAGTACCAAGCATGTATTTGAACTAGCCCTATATTTTGTGTCCGGGCCGGGCCCGGACATATTCCTATCCCATAATTGATCTCACTTCCCTGCCGGATATTCCCCTCAATTTAGAAAGCTTATATGGCCAGTCCCACTCACGGCCTGGCACATTTTCTCATAGCCCCGTATCCCTATTCAAACCGGAACCGGCTCAAATAAGCTTGCAGCTTTTCCCGGCCCTGGTCGTTGATCCGCGGGCAATCGTCCGCCCCTTTGGCCCCGTCGGCGACCAAAGAGGAGAAGACCAGGCAGGTCGGTTGGCCGCACTCCCGGCAGTTGGTTTTGGGCAAAAGCTTCAGTATCTCTAAAATCACCGGTCGAGGGCTGCCGGCAAAGGACGGTTCAATAGAGTCCCGGTGTTCCCAGGCATCGTTTATTTCCCTCTGCAGCCAGTCCAAAATCTTAACGGCATCTTCCTCGTCTTTAAGGGCATTGACCGCGATCTTTCGGGGATAGACGGTGATAAGTTTACCGTGCACCTTAAAGGTGACCGTAGGAGGTTCTTTGAAATAATCAAATCCACCCAGGACGGCATTAAGGTAAGGCAAGGCCTCACCCACATCTTCGTCTAAATGGGCGATGCAGTGGAGTGACTGGAACCCCGGATTGCATTCCGGCCTGAAAATCTCTTTGTGATAACCTTTTAGTAGCATAGTTCACCCCCATGATGTACCACTGTTATTTTTTCAATCAGGGTCAAGCCCGCGCAACCAATCTTGGATAGTCTTTTTGATTTCGTCACGGACCTTCCTGGTTGCCGCCAGTCTGTCCTCATATGACCCGGTGAATGAGGCCGGATCAGCAAAGCCCCAATGTAATCTGTGTGTTATACCAGGGAAGACCGGACACCTCTCGCTACTTGATTCGTCGCAAACCGTTATCACGTATCGAAACAATCTGGCTTCCTGATACAAGTTGAAGACATTCTTGGTTTGGTTTTCTGAAATGTCTATCCCTTCTTCTTTCATTACCTCAATGGCCAGAGGATTTATAGTGGTCGGGTCCAGCCCGGCGCTGGAAACATCAAAGCGGTCGCCAGCCATCTGCCGCAAGAAGGCTTCAGCCATCTGACTGCGGGCGCTATTGTGGATACAAACAAAAAGAACACCCGGTTTATCCATCATGGTTCCCCTTAACTATGATTGTTGGTCAGGTCAGGTTTCTGGCCCTGCATTCTCTATCTCCGAGAGGCGAAGGGCCGGGTTCAAGCTGGCTTCTCCCACCAGCGTGCCATTCCTTCGGTCCCTCATCAGGGCGACAAAAATGGCCTGCATACCCTTATCCAATGTTTTTTGTTTGGCCAGCCGACGATGTCTCCTCGATTTAGGACGAAGTCCTGTGAACATAAAATAGTTAGCTGAGGTAGAAAAAGTTATTTGGGGAGCAGGTAATTGATAGCCTGTCTAATAGCTAAATTGTAATATAACTATATGGGTGAAAGAAACCAGCATGATCATCGACCGGAAAAGAATTTCCTGGGCTATCGTCTTAACGGACGTCCTTACTGGACCAGTCCTGGGTATGGATTCTGTGCATCTGGCCGATTATTTCCGGCAGATAATCTCCCGTTGAATAAGCGGCAATCCACTGATTAGCTTGGCCACTTCCGAGTCATCATCCAACCAATGCCGAAGATTTCCTAGCAGACTGGCCGCGTAGGGGCTGTCATGGCCACTGGTCAGGTGGTAATTGACCCACAGGCCGTCTTTGGATGACGCCACCAGGCCGGCATCTTCCAGGATCTTAAGGTGCTTCGAGACGCTTGGCTGGGCGATTCTCAAGGCCGCCTGGAGTTCACAGACGCACATCATCCGATGCTGCAGCATCTTGATTATCTTGACCCGGTTGGAGTCGGAAAGGGCCTTCATGACTCTTAAAAAAAGTTTCATCTGACTCTCCAGATATATTCCAAAATTAGAATATATCAAAATCGCTTTTGGGTGTCAAGAAGAAAAAAATTGACTGTAGAACAAATATGGTATCAAATATACCTACCCGCGACAAAATTCGGCAAAACGGCATACCTGATTGTCTCTATATATGTCTAAGTCTGTTCCTAACGGTTATCATCGGATTCCCAAATGAATATTCGGATGTTACGTTTTTTGGAAGGCGCCCGGTCAGCCACAGGTTTGACCGTGATCATTGATGTCTTTCGAGCTTTTTCCGTGGCCTGTTATCTGGCCGGGAATGGGGCGGAGAAAATCCTGGCCGTAGCCCGGTTGGAGGATGCCTATTTATTCAAAGGGCTGTACCCCAATAGTCTCCTGGTCGGGGAGCGCAATGGCCGGAAGGCCCCTGGGTTCGATTATGGGAATAGCCCCTTTGAAATTCAACAGGTGGATTTTACAGGGAAGACGATTATCCACACGACCAGTGCCGGGACTCAGGGGCTCAATGCTGCTGAAATGGCCGATGAGGTCATAACCGGTAGTTTTGTCAACGCGCAGGCCATCGTCAATTATGTGACCGGCCGGCGCCCGGCAGAAGTGTCACTGGTCGCCATGGGGTGGAATGGCCAGATTCCGGCGCTGGAAGACGACCTGTGTGCGGGTTACCTCAGGGACACGTTGCTCGGTCGACCTACCGATTTCTTTAGCATCAAGGACAGGCTCAGGAAGTGTGAGGCCGCAGTGAAATTTTTTGACCCAGCCTGCGATTGGGCTCCGGAAGATGATTTTGACCTTTGCTTATCTCTAAACCGCTTTGATTTTGTGCTAACCACCCGACAATTGGAGGGGACACCCGGCTTATGGCTGAAAAAGAGTACATAACCAGCCCGGAGGAGAATCCCTTTGGGGAAGATCCGGTGGTGGTGCCCATCACCGATGTTCTGGACCTGCATCCGTTTTCGCCCCGCGAGGTGAAGTCGCTGCTAGAGGATTGCCTGGAGGAGTGGGTCCGGCGAGGGCTTTCCCAGGTGCGGATAATCCACGGTAAAGGGCAGGGGGTAATGCGAGATACTGTGCGGGCCTTTTTATCCCGTAGCCCTCAGGTCAAGGGCTTTCATCCGGGTGATGAACAGTCAGGGGGATGGGGTGCGACGGTGGTTTACCTGGCCTCGGAGACCGGGTCGGAGCTGGAACAGGATGAACCCCTGAGCTGAGATGTTCAGATGGCCAGATGGGCTGGGACGTTTTGATCTTCCATGCCGTCGGGTACCCGGCTCTTTATGGCTACAAAGTAGATTGCCTCAGTCCCAGTATTGCGGATGGCATGTTTGATGCCCCGAGGTATCTTGACCACCTTGCCGGGGCCGGGGATATCCATAGTTCTCACGGTCTGGTCACCCTCTACCTGCCAATAGAACAATCCAGTCCCGTTTAAAAAATAAAGCCACTCTGTGGCCAGGCTGTGATAGTGGTTTCCCCTGACCATGTTGGGATGGTTACAGACGAAATGGATGGTCCGAGGATCGGCCTCAGCCATGAATTCCAGTGGAGGGCATTGAGCCGGAAAAAGAGCCCAGCCGCGCTCGTCATGATACTGGCATTCGTTGATGTCTATCACCTCGATGGTGAGCAAGAGAATCTCCTGAAAAGTTAAGAGGCCGGTCCATGGTCAAGGTCGGTTCTTATGCTCCTGGGTTTTAAGAGAAAACGACCTTCCTCGATGATAAGGTAAAAATCTTCTCCAGATAAATCATCGGGGACGATGTGCTCGGCGAGTTGGTAATAGGCCGGTCGGCTGAAACGGGCTTCAAACCGGCCCTGGCGGACGCGGCAATAAAGCACGTTTTCGGCCCCGAAGGTTACCTGAGTCGGGTCCAGGTCTTCCTGCCGGCCATCGTTTAACCAGAGGACCAGCCTTTCCGTCTTTCCTTCCGGCCCCAAGACGGACTCAACCCGTTTGACCACCAGCGGCGCGTCTTCAACCTCCAGATAGCACCGTTGGTGTCCCAGATGTATGATGATCCGGCCATCGGCCTCAATCTCCAGGTTCTGGTAAAGTAGTTCGATGATCGAAGGCCGGATCATCTCCATTCCTTGATAAAACCAGTGACCCTCCTTGTCAATCAGAATGTGACAAGGAGGGATTTCTAGTTGGTCTGGTGCCAAAGAGATGGTTGGGGACATAACAAAATGTGCTCTTATAGATTGATAAATAGTTGCTTCCGGTTAATTGGCCACTCCAGTCGGGTCCACCACCTTGACCACGGCATTGTAATGGGCTGGGGGACCGACATACGGCCCGCGGTCAAATAAAGGACTGGCTGTACTGTAGTTGACCCCCTGGCCGGTGATAAGGACCACGGCGATGAACGGTAGTGATTGGGCGGGCGTCCGGTTGGAGGCGCCAGTGGCTGAGGTGGCGATGAACCATCCGCTGGTGGCTGACCCGGGGACAGGGATTTTATCCTTCCCGACTCCGAAGGCTAGTGTCGCTAGCTCCGACACGCCGGTGATCTTACGTGATATACCGTTCTCATCGCTATCATAGACGATAAAGTTAAGGTCCCGTCTAAAGCCCTTTAGCTGATTTATTGAAGCCGCCGGGAAACAAACAATCAGGGTGGTATCCGTATTCAGAGGACCTTGGGTGCTCCAGCGCTGGGAACCTTCGATGCTCAAGACTGGATAGGGGAAGCTGCCGGTCGGATCCAGGATGATGTGCCCCAGACCGTCTCCCTCTGTCACGTACAACTCCCAGGGATCGATATTGGCCCCATTGTTGTCGTCGGAAGAGTACATCTGGGAGGTGTCCGATCGGCCATCCCAGTTGAAAGAAATAGGTACCCAGACATTGTTGACTATCCGGCCAAAGCTTTGGGCCTTGACCGGACTGGCGATATTTTCAAACCCTTGGATGCCCTTTGCATTAATCGAGTATGCAAAACCATTGGACAGGTTGACAAAGTAGGACACTCCAGACAGACAATCCGGGACCATGCCCGTGGTGTTGGTGATGTTTGAGCCCATGCCAGTCTGGCTGGTTCCCCATTGGGTGGCCACGACTGTGACGTAACCGATTTTGGCCGTGCCATAGTCCCAAGCGCTGCTATAGACATCCGGCGGCGTGGTATCGCCTTGTCTGG
>JADFXK010000157.1 GCA_015233625.1 Deltaproteobacteria bacterium
GTTGGCGAGTACTTCAAGTTTAGGGATATGCACGAATTTTGGAGATGGCAGTTGAAAGGCACGGGAGTAGATGTGTCGGACCTGGACAAAAAGGGATTTGTCCACTTAGTCGACCAGGAAGTCTGGTGGGACAGATTGGAAGGGCTAAAATTCAAGACCCCCTCAAGAAAAATAGAGTTCGTTTCCACCTTGTTAGAGGAAAACGGCTTCCCGTCCTTTAAGCCCTTCGAGCGGCCCAAAAAACCGGCCAAGGGTCAATATCGACTGGTCTTTAGCCGAAGTCCGGTCCATAATCACGGGACTACCATGAATAATCCGGTGCTCCACGAAATTATGCCGGAGAACACGCTCTGGATTAATGCCGCGGAGGCTAAAAGTCTTGGCCTAGCCAATGGAGACGTGGTTGAGGTCACCTCTGCCGACGGTAAATATTCGGGCAAGATTCCAGCCTACGTGACCGAATTCATCCATTCCGAGACCGTGTTTATGGTCCATGGTTTCGGCCGCAAGGTGCCCTGGCAGACTAGAGGATATAACAAAGGGCTGGGGGATTATCGCTTCGAAACGGGCCTGCTCAACGTCTATGACCCGGTGGGTGGCGCTAACGCCTTGTTGGAATGTCTGGTCACGGTCAAAAAAGCCGGCTAAGCCGGTAACCTGAGGAGAATAGAATGAGCAAATACGCCTTATACCAGGACGTAGACCGGTGTATCGGGTGCTATAGTTGTGAGGCCCACTGCAAAGTCGCTAAAACCCTGCCCATGGGGCCGAGGTTGTGTCGCATCATTCCCGTCGGACCAAAGTTAGTCAATAACTTACCTCGGATGAGTTATTGTTTTATGCCCTGCTTCCATTGTGAAAAGGCCTGGTGTGTAGCCGTGTGTCCGACCGGGGCCATGCAATATCGGGCTAAAGACGGCATCGTGTTTGCCGATCCGGAACTTTGCATCGGCTGCAAAGCCTGCATCTCCGCCTGCCCCTGGGGCGCTCCCCAATGGAATCCGGAAACGGGCAAGGTCGTCAAATGTGACTATTGCATGGACCGCTTAGATGCCGGATTGGAACCCGCCTGCGTCACCAAATGCGTCACCAAATGCCTTCATTTCGGAGACCCGGGGGCTATCAGTGAAATCCGCCGGCAGCGTTACGCCAGGTCCGCCGCGGAATTTGAGCCGTCACTGCGCCGGTAGGGAGATGGTATGTACTTTATTGTGGCTTTTGAATTACACAACAAAGACCATGACAAAAAATTTAACGAGGTAGAATTCCGGCAGGAGGTCATCAAGTTCCTCACCGGCAAAGGCCTGCGGGCCAGGCAGTTGATCAAGGATTTCTTTGTTGTTCCTTGTAAGGAAACCTCCTTTGAACAAAAACGGGATGTGCTCCTGGAGCTGGTCAGAAATGCCGTTGAGAAAAAACATATGGAAATATTTATCACTCCGCCAATTGCCAGCAGCAAGATCTATGGCTATTACGGCGGAGAGGTGAAAGATTAAGTTATAGATCGCGACCTTTAGAAAGGACGCTGAGATGAAGCCCCCGCTTCAAACCGATCCTGACCAAACGCCGGCCAACACTTTTCCCGAAAGCTTACCCGGAGTTGACGTCCCCCATGGACTGGCCCGGCTGGCCGGTGATCAAAACCTGCTCAGACAACTCTTAATAAGTTTTTCTCAAGACTACGGCAGGTACCGGTTTGAAATCAAGAATGCCCTAGCCGCCGGAGATTGGGACGAGGCCGGCAAGTCATGCCATGCCCTTAAGGGGATTGCCGCGATGATCTCCGCCAAGGATTTGAGTGCCGCCGCGGCCGCTCTGAACGACGGAATCCGGCAGGGGAACAGAGATAATTTAGACCCTATGGTGGCCCGGTTTGACCTTGCCTTTGACCAGGTGATGTCGGCTGCGGCCATCTTGATGGCTCAGGAGGACAAAGCGCCCCGGGCAGCCACGGCCGATTATGGCGGGGAGCCGAAGTCTCAGCCGGCAGACCTGGCCCCGATGTTTAATCAGATGGCTGCCCTGCTCCAAAGAAATGACTTCGACGCGGTGTCAGGTTTCCGGTCCTTGCAAGAGCGCCTGGGGGACCGTCTACAGGCCGGAGATCTGGAACAACTTGGGGTCGAAATAAATCGGTTTGATTTTGACCATGCCCTCCAAACGCTGAGAAGGATCGCCGCGGCTCTGGAAATTCCTCTTAACCTATAGATGGTCTGGTGTTTATCGGGGCTGATGATACTGCCTTGGGATCGCTGGCCAGGTAAGCCGAACTAAATTGACGTCCGTGAATGCGCCTATGAAAGAATCTTGCCCTTTCTGCAATTATGACCACTACGTCTTGGAAAACTCCCTGGCCTATGCGATCTGTGACCGGTATCCGGTTAATGAAGGACACCTGCTGGTCATTCCGAAGCGGCATTTTTCCGACTTTTTCGAATGCCGGAGAGAAGAAGTGACCGCCATCTATAGTTTGCTCCTGGATGCAAAGAATTTACTCGATGATAAATACAGGCCGGATGGATACAATATCGGGATTAACTGCGGTCTTCCCTCAGGACAAACCATAATGCACCTGCACGTTCACCTGATACCCCGCTACCAGGGCGACATGGCAGACCCGACCGGTGGTGTTCGGGGAGTCATTCCAGCTAAACAGAAGTATCCCACCGGGCCACCGGACTAGCCCTCATTCGCAGCCTTACAGGTTTTCCGGCTGGGAACAACATGTATGAGATGGCCGATCCGGCTCGTCAAGCCCAATCTTGCTTCGGGCTTTCTGCAGACCACAGCTCCTAAATCCCTCACCAGATGTGCCAGTCTAAACACACCAAAACCTGGAATATCAAATTCAAGCATAATCTCCCCTGGCGTTCAAAACCAAACAATCTTCCCGCACGGGAGACAACTTTTAAGGTTGCTGTTTGACCTGAGTTCCGGTACAATTGAACGGCGATGACCACGCCGCGGCCATCGTCGGCCACCTTAAACGCCGACCTGGTAGAAGAATATTCGGTTGAACCAGGAGGCCAAGACTAGTCTGGGGAAAATAGTATCATTCAGAAGTCATGAGATAATTTCGCCGGACCAATTTGAAGTAACTGCCTCGTCTATAACGACTTCGATTCTAACTTCCAGGGCGGTGGCAATATCCGCCCGTGATCAAATTGTTCACCCCCTGGTCAGCGTCCCGCTGATTCTGAACCCTGGCCCAATCGTCGAGTGGCAATATTCGCTCTTGATCAAATTGTTCACCCCTGGAACCTGACCGTTCATCCCTATTGATGTTGGCCTGGTTATGATGCTGGCTTGGTCTAAACCGGCAGTGCAATTTGCGGCGGAATGCAATTGAGGGGGTCTAGATGAGGGAGCAACTGAATCATCATAATAAGTTTTCGGGACAGGCCCTGGGAGGTGGTTTGGCCGTTGTGTTAGCCGGCTTCATCCTGACCCTGATCATTTTTTGGCAGGTCCGGCAGTCGGAACTGGCGGCCTTCCATATTCGATTTGAGCGCGATACCGCCATGCATACCGAACTTCTCAAAAAACGGCTGGACGGTTGTCTCCTGGTGGTTAAAACGATAGGTCGGTTCTTTTATGTCACGGAGCAGGTAAGCGCACAAGATTTTTCGGCTTTCACCCGCCCCTTTGTGGCCGGGCAAGTTGAACTTAGAGCCTTGACCTGGGTGCCCCGGGTGCTTCGCAGCGACCGCGCCCGGTTTGAGGCAGAAGGACGGACGACGATAGGTCCCGACTTTCATATCTATGAGCGTGACCCCGGAGGACGCAACATTCCCGCGGGAGAGCGGGAAGCCGTTTACCCGGTTTTTTATTTGGAACCCTTTGGCAAAGGGATCCTGCCTGTGGTCGGCTTCGACATGGGGTCTGATCCAGAACGTCTGGCGGCATTAGAGCGGGCCCGGGACACGGCGCAACCGTCGGCAATAGGACTTCTCAACCTGGCGGGAATGAGGCACGTGCCAGGGTTTGTCATCTATGTCCCGGTCTACCGCCAGGGTATGCCCATCGCGACAATAGACCAGAGACGAGAGGCTCTGAAAGGATTTGGCTTAGCCGCTTTTCGCGCCGACCTTCTCCTGGCCATGGCTATGCGTCATAGAGAGTTACACGGAGTCGACGTGAAACTGCTGGACCTGTCGGCGCCGCCGGAAAAGCATCTTTTTCACCGGTGGGTCTCCCGGCTGTCCGCCAGGGATTCCTGGTTTTCCAATCTATTCCCTGTTCCCCAGACCTCCCTCCAGAAATTTTCCTTTGCCGGCCGGGAATGGGGGATGGAGTTCACGGCCAATCCTGATTATCTAGAACGGAATTATCCACTGGCTTATTGGCTTTTGCTTCCCGGCGGAGGCTTACTGACCTGTCTGCTGGGCCTCTATCTTTGGACCATTTTGTCACAGCGGCAGCGGATGGAACGCCTGGTTTTCGAGCGCACCGCCGACCTGCTTGAAAGCGAAGAACGGTTCCGAGTGCTGGTCGAACGGGCCCCCGAGGCTATCGTCGTTTTTGACGTCGATTCGAACCTGTTTGTGGACGTCAATGCCAACGCAGAACGACTATTCGCCTGCCCCCGTGACGAATTGCTGCGGTCCGGACCGGAAAGGTTCTACCCGCCGGCCCAGCCTGATACCCTCCCTGTCGCCGATAGTATACAAGAGCATAGCGCTCGGACTCTGGCTGGAGAGGAGATGACCCTAGTGCGGGCCATCCGCAATGCCGTAGGCCAGGATTTGCTCTGCGAGGTCCGATTGGTCAGATTGCCTTCAGGAGGACGCCGGCTGATCCGCGGCAGCTACATCGACATCACGGAACGCAAACGCGCAGAGGAGGCGCTGAGGAAGAGCGAAGGAAAATTAAGAGCGGTCATGAATATTCCCTCGTGCGCCATCATCGTCCAAGACCGCAATGGCATCGTCACCGACGGGAACACGACCCTGGCCAAGAGGTTCGGCAAAAATATTGACGAAATCAGAGGGTGTTGCATCTGGGATCTACTGCCGGCGGATGTCCTGGAGACACGAAAAGCCATCGCGGAAGAAGTTTTTCGGACGGGGCGTCCTGTCCGCTTTGAAGACGAGCGGGCTGGGATGTGGAATGATCATACCCTCTTTCCAATAATGGATGACGCGGGAGATGTTTTAAATATAGCCATAAGTTCCATCGACATCACCGAGCGCAAACAAGCCGAGGCAGAGCGAAAAAGGTTGGAAGCCCAACTTCGCCAATCCCAAAAGATGGAAGCCATCGGGACCCTGGCGGGTGGAATTGCTCACGATTTCAATAACATTCTTAGCGCCGTCTTCGGGTATACCCAACTGGCCTTAGATGATCCCGGGGTTAATCAGGTAATCCGTGAATATCTGGAAGAAATATTGAAGTCGGCTAAGCGGGCCAGAGATCTAGTCAAGCAAATATTGACTGTTAGCCGCCAATCGGAACAAGAAATGATACCGTTCGAGATCACGCCGGTCATAGAAGAAAGCACTAGACTCATTCGAGCGTCCTTGCCCGCCAACATCATCATTAAGCAAAAGATATCAGACCAACAACCAGTTATTTTGGGAGATCCGACCCAGATTCATCAGGTCTTGATCAATCTCTGTACCAACGCGGCTCACGCTATGCAAGAAAGCGGCGGTGTTCTGGAAATACGACTCAACGAATTTAGTCTTGATATTGATTCTGCTGCGAGATATATTAACTTGCAACCAGGGCCCTATCTAAAACTCTCTGTGAGCGACACCGGGCATGGCATGGAAAGCAAAATAATAGACCGGATATTCGATCCGTTCTTCACCACCAAAGAAATCGGCAAAGGCACCGGGATGGGCCTGGCCATTGTCCACGGCATAGTCATGAGACATGGGGGCGCCATTAATGTTTATAGTGAGCCGGGCCAGGGCGCAACTTTTAATATCCTGCTGCCGATTCTAAAGGATCAGGCTGAGTTCTGCCATGATGACGACGCGGTGGCCCCGACTGGGATGGAAAATATTCTCCTGGTCGATGATGAACCGGAATTGGTCGATGTAGGCCAAAAGATATTGGGACAACTGGGTTACCACGTTACCGCCATGACCAACGGGCTGACGGCACTAGAGGCTTTTCGGGAACATCCAGACCAGTTCGACCTGCTGATCACGGATATGGCTATGCCGAATATCACCGGTGACAAATTGGCGGGGGAGATCATGACTATCAGGCCGGATTTCCCGATCATTCTTTGCACCGGCTTCAGTGAATCCGTCAATGAGGAAAAGGCGAAGCAAATCGGTATCAGGGGCTTTATAATGAAACCAATAGACACAAACAATCTGGCCAGGCTTATTCGGCGAGTCTTAGGCCAATGAATGATCGTCGTTCCCTTGTTCTAAAGTGGGAGGTGTTGGATGCCGGTTGAATTTCACCCAGATATGCCCATGAGTCGTGTCGCCCCGGTGTGTGCCTTGATCACCGCCGGCATGGCCTTGATCGCGCTGACCGGTTGGGTGCTGGATGTGAGTATACTCAACAAATTTAGCATGGAGTATATTCCCATGGCGCCGAGCACGGCCCTGGCCTTCTTGATATTCAGTTGCGCCTTGTTCGCCCACTCGCACGGCCCGTCTCGTCGGATTGGTTCATCAATTGTGCTGCCCACGGCTGTTCTTATCTTGGCCTGGAGCATGTTGATCCTGACCCAATTCATTACCGGTTCTGATCTGGGCCTGGAACGGTGGCTGGTTTATACCCCGGAGACCTTTGGAATGGTGCCGGCCGGCCGGATGTCGCCTATCACCGCCTTAATCTTTATGCTCGGGGGCCTGTCCCTATTGTTCGTGCGCCTTCCGGCCGAGAAGGTGCCGATCGCCCAGGACGTGGCCGCCAGCCTGGCCCTCGGCGTCATCGCGGGTGGACTCCTGGTCATCCTGGGTTACTGGTACCAGACGCCGTTGCTGTCCGGCGGAGGGATCATTCCGGTGGCCGTGCCCACTGCGATTTCTTTTGTTTTTCTGGGTCTGGGATTATTGGTCCCTTCCGGCCGATATGTCTGGACCCTAAGAGGTTTTGTGTCAGTGTTAATCTCGCTCGGCGTAGGGATTCTAGTGTCCGGGACCATGTTCATCTTCGTGGAGAAATCTGAACAAACCCGGATTCAAACCAAATTTGAGCATGATGCGGCAAACCTGGTTACGGCGGTAGTCCGAAGTGTCCAGCATAGCCTGGATGAACTCGAAAGCATCGGCCGATTATTCTCCGCCGCCGGCAATGTAACACGTGATGAGTTCAGGGTGTTTTTGGCAGATTCATTTGCCGATCACTCCATTCAGGCATTTTCATGGGACCCGGTGGTATCAGATGCTGAGCGGGCGGCTTATGAGTCGGCGGCCCAACGTGATGGTTTTTGGAATTTCAAATTCACTGAACTGAACGCTCAAAACGAGTTGGTTACGGCCGGTCGTCGCCGACAATATGTGGTGGTTTACTATATCGAGCCTTATGTGAGAAACGAGAGAGCGCTGGGGTTTGATGTCACTTCCAACCCTTCCCGCACCGCCGCGTTGGAGAAAGCGCGCGATACGGAAAAAATGACCGCGACCCTACCGGTAAAGTTGGTCCAGCAGACCGACAATCAGCCAAGCGTATTAATCAACCGGCCGATCTACCGTCGTGGCATGCCCCATGGAACTGTCGAAGAACGGCAGGCGAACCTGGCCGGGTTTGCCGTCGGAATCATTCGGGTGGCCGACATGGTCGGGGCGTCTCTGCGCGGGCTGAACCGGGAGGGAATAGAAATATCTTTGTATGATAGGACAAACACAACAGATCAGGGCCTCCTTTACGCCTCTGCGGGAATTGATGTACGCAAGCGGCGTGGTCTGCACTGGGCCACATCGTTTAATTTGGCTGACCGTCCATGGGTTGTCCAGGCCTGGCTGCCTTCGTCCTACCTGGCGGCCCGGCACAGGCTCCAGGCCTGGAACGTTCTGCCCACTGGATTATTGTTGACGATCCTGCTGGGCGCGTATTTGCTTGCCTCGGTACGCCATGGGGTCGAAACCAGGCAGTCAGCGGAGGTGTTGCGTAGCGAGAAGGATCTCATAAGCCGGATTACCGAGACCAGTCCGGTCGGCATTCTGGTGCTGGACCGTCAAGGAAAGATCGTTTCTGTAAATAATCGAGCTGAGCAGGTCTTTGGCCTGACTAAAGACGAACTCACCCAACGAGCTTTTGACGCCGCTACCTGGGGCATTACCGATTACGCCGGTAATCAGGCAGGCGCTGAAGCGCTGCCTTGTTGGCAGGCCTTGCAGACCGGCCGCTCGGTGTTCGACATGCGTCTGGCCATGGCGGACAAAGACGGCCGTCGAATGCTGACCTCGGTCAACTGCTCCCCGCTCTTTGATCAAACAGGAGAACCGGTTGGGATGGTGGCCACGGTCGCGGACATAACCAGACAGATCCAGGCTGAGCAAGAACTCCAAGAGAGTGAGGAAAAGTATCGGGCTTTGATTGAAACAACGGATACCGGATATGTGATTCTTGACCAGGAGGGCCAGGTCCTGGAGGCAAACGCAGTCTATGTTGGAATGACCGGGCATGATCGTCTTGATCAGATATTGGGTAAAAACGTGGTGGAATGGACCGCGGAACATGACCGTGAGCGTAATGCCCGCGAGGTACAGAAGTGCATCGAGAGGAAATCCGTAAGAAGCCTGGAAGTCGATTATGTACAACCCGATGGACGGATAATTCCGTTAGAGATCAATGCGACGTTAATGGAGATGGCCGAAGGGAATAAGATCCTTAGCTTGTGCCGGGACATCACTCCGCGCCGGCAGGCGGAAAGAGCGCTACGCCAGAGTGAAGAAAAATATCGCCATATCTTTGAAACCGCCCCAGTCGGGATATTCCACAACTCCGTAGAGGGACAGGGGAAAATTATTGACGCCAATCCCGCTCTGGCTCGGATCTTGGGCTATGAATCGGCCCAAGAATTGATCTCGGTGGTAAATA
>JADFXK010000158.1 GCA_015233625.1 Deltaproteobacteria bacterium
TGTCCTGCAAATCGTGATGGGGTGGGAAGATTGCCATCTCCATAAGTTTGTGATAGGAAAATCATATTATAGCTCGCCGCCGGCCGGCCTGGATGATGACGAATTCTATCTCATAGCGGAACGTGGGAAGGATTTCACCCTGGGAAAGGTAGTTCCCGTCGAAAAGACCAAATTCCTCTACCAGTACGATTTGGGGGATAATTGGGAGCATCAAATTCTGGTCGAAAGGATTCTGCCCCTTGAACCGGGCCAACACTATCCGACTTGCTTTAGCGGGAAGCGAGCTTGCCCGCCTGAAGATGTGGGCGGCATCTGGGGATATGCGGACTTTCTTGACGGCATAAATAATCCCGATCACCCGGCGCACGTAGATTGGCGGGAGCAGTTTGAAGATGGATTTGATCCCGAAGCCTTTGACCTGGACGCCGTTAATGCCGACTTGAGGAAATATATCAAGTAGGAACAATCTGACCGTTCAAGTCATAATCCAAACTAACTACGGAGGAAAGAATGGCCGGTCGGGTCACCGCCACGAAACCAAAGAATGAGGCCTGCGTTTATCGGCTAAAGGTGACATTGAAACGCAGCAAGCCGCCGATCTGGAGAAGGCTGGAAGTCCGCAGCGACACCACCCTGGAAATGCTTCACAACATCCTGCAAATCGCCATGGGCTGGAGTAATGACCACTTGCACCAGTTTGTCATAGATGACACCTATTATAGCTCGCCTCCTCCCGGCTACGATGACGCCGATTTTTATGTCGACGCTGAACCTGGGCAGAATTTCACCCTGGCCCAGGTGGCTCCCGTGGAAAAAACCAAATTCATCTACGAATACGATTTTGGGGACGGCTGGGAGCATCAGATCCTGGTCGAAAAAATTCAGCCCCTTGAACCGGGCAAGGACTATCCGGTTTGCGTCACCGGGAAGCGGGCCTGCCCCCCGGAAGACATCGGCGGCATCTGGGGCTACGACTTCTTTCTGCAAGCCATTAAGGACCCCAAGCATCCCAGGCGCAAACGGTATATAGAAAGATTTGGAGACCTGACCGATTATGATCCCGAGGCCTTTGACCTGGACGCCGTTAATGACGAGTTGAAGAAAATCAAGTAGGGATTGTGATTAGGCTGGTTGTCTGAACTGTGATTACGTTGATTAGCTTTGATTACACTGATTAAATGAAGACTATGATGATGGCGGGATGCCACCGTGTTGGGCGACCGGGTAAGCCCTGCGAGGCTATGTTCGGCCTTGAATTCGCTCCAAATCCGTGAGGAACACCTACAAAAATCATAGTCAATCAATCAGTTAATCAGCGAAATCATAGTTCAAAACACGTGATTGGTTGCCCGATCGCAAGAGAACCGGCCCCGGCCCCCGGCCTGGGTAAAACGCCGCGTCCGCCGAATAGGGAAAATCGTCTCGTCGCCGCCCGAAATGCCGGCGTGCCTGGATAATGGTCTGGCTCAACAGAGGGGGAAAGAATGACTCAAGAGGAATTACTCGAGATCATAATACAGGCAAAGCGCTCTGGCTGGGTTAGACTTGACTTATCCAGTCAAGGCATCTCCGAACTCCCTAACGAGATTATTGGGTTGACCAACTTGCGAGTACTTCACCTCGATAACAATCGATTAAGTTCATTGCCGGAGTCCATAGGCCGGTTGACCAACTTGCAGAAGCTTGACCTCGCTTTCAATCGGTTCAATTCTCTGCCGGAGTCAATTGGTCGGTTAGCCATCTTGCAGGAGTTATACCTCCGTCACAATCAATTAAGTTCATTGCCGGGGTCGATAGGTCAGTTGACCAACTTGCAGAATCTTGACCTTGAAGGCAATCAACTGAATACCTTGCCGGAGTCGATAGGTCAGTTGACCAACTTGCAGAATATAGATCTCCGTCGTAATGTATTGAATACCTTGCCGGAGTCGATAGGACAGTTGGCCAATCTGAAGGGGCTTCACCTGGCCGGCAATCGAATAAGTTCACTGCCGGAGTCGATAATTCAGTTGAACAGCTTGCAATGGCTTTACCTCGATTGGAATCAATTGAATTCTTTGCCGGAGTCGATAGGTCGGTTGACCAACTTGCAGAGGCTTGGTCTTACTGGCAATCGATTGAATTCCTTGCCGGAGTCGATAGGTCGGTTGATCAACTTGCAGGAGCTTAAACTCGGCGACAATCAATTCAATTCCTGGCCGGAATCGATTGTTCAGTTGACCAACTTGCAGAATCTTGACATTTCCGGTAATCAGATGAATACCTTGCCGGAGTCGATAGGTCAGTTGACCAACTTGCAGGTGCTCGACCTCAATCGCAATGAATTGAAGTCGTTGCCGGTTTCATTGGCCCGGCTGGAGACTCTTTGGATCCTCGGACTCTATAAAGACTCCCTCTATCCTGCGCTGAAGAGCGCTTACGAGGCCGGTTTGGATGAATTGCGGTCCTACCTGCGAAGCCTGGAGGAGGAGGAGAAACGGGAAAAGCTCTATGAAGCCAAGCTGGTCCTCATCGGCGAAGGAAACGTGGGCAAGACCTCATTGCTTAAGGTGCTGCGGGGATTAGAACCAGTAAAAAACGAGCCGACCACGCATGGCTCGGAAATTGTTTTCCAGGCGCTGAGCCTGCCTCATCCAGGAAAAGATGACGTTGACATCAAGTTCAATACCTGGGACTTCGGCGGCCAGGAGGTCTATCGGGTGACGCACCAGTTCTTTTTCAGCCCCCGATCGGTTTACCTTCTGGTGTGGGAACCGCGGCTGGGCGTGCAACAATGTCAGGTGGAGGACTGGTTGAAGCTGATTCGGCTCCGAGTCGGGGACAACGCCAGGGTGATCATTGTCTCCACCCACTGCCGCACCGGCGGGCGGATCGCCCGGATTGACCAACCGGTCATGAGGCGCGACTATGGTTCGATGATTGTTGGTTTTCACGAAGTCGACAGCTTCGTAGACGACCCTGTCACCGGAGAGAAAACTGGCATAACCAGACTCAAACAAATGATCGCCGAGGCAGCCAAAGGCCTGGACCAGATGGGGATGCTATTTAACCGGGATTGGCGCGAAGCCAGGGATGAGCTGCTGAAAATTGAAGAGCCATATATTTCCTACAATAAATTTGCCGCGGTCTGCAAGCGGCGCGGTCTTGATGATAAGGCGATTAAGACGTTGGCTTATTTGACGCACGACCTCGGCTATATTGTTTTTTATGGCGATGATGACAGATTGAATAAAAGCGTGGTCCTAAAGCCGGAATGGTTGACCAAGGCCATAGGCTTTGTTCTGGAAGACCGGACGACCCAGGAAATGGACGGCATCCTGCCGGACAGCCGGTTGAAACAGGTATGGTTGGAACATTCCTACGACAAAGAGCCACGGTATGAACCGACGCTCTATCGCTTCTTTCTGCGGTTGATGGAGAAATACGATGTGTCCTATCGTCCGAAAGAAGGAGGCGTCAGCTTGATCGCCCAACACGTACCCCAAGTGCGCCCTGTTTTGCCATGGCTGCCCGAGAAGGCACCTGAACCCGGCCGGCGTCGGATAGCTATGGTCTGTGTTATGGAGGACACCCCGCCCGGTCTGGTGCCGTGGATGATCGTTCGGACTCATCAATACGCTTACCAGATCGGAGATACCGACGGAAAGGGGCATCGACTGCATTGGCAAAAGGGAATGTTCTTGCGCGACGAGAAGCGCCGCAATGAGGCCTTCCTAGAGCTGCGGGGTCGGGAATTTCATATTTATGCCGAGGCGGCCTGGCCTAGATACTTTATGAACATTATAAGCGGAACGATAAGAAAATTGATCACCGACAACTGGCCCGGCTTGAAAGGCCGATATGAATTCGCTGTTCCATGTGAGGAACGTTTGAACGGTGAACCCTGTAGTGGTCGTTTCAATATAACCGCCTTACGCCGGTTCCACAAAGATGGTGATAAATTCGTCCGCTGTCAGGTTTGCTTTTCACGACACAAGATATCGGACTTGTTGTACGGATTTGAAGAGGAGGATGTTCGGAGGCAGTTTGACCAAATCAAAGATCAACTTACCCGGACGGAGAATAAAATTGACCTCCGCTTTGATGGTGTGGAGCGGAAACTCGATCTTGGTTTTGATGAAGTACTGGGCGGGATAGAAGGCGTGAAAAGCATTCTGGCCGATTATGTGATGAACATCCTTCGGGCCATCGCTACAGAATTCAAAGAAGGCCCCCGCCTCTTTACAATCTCGCCTGTGGACGGGATCTGGTATCGGTTTTTTGACACGCGCTACCTGGTTCATCTTTGGTGTGAGGCTGATGGTTGTCAACATCCCGTCACGGAAGATGACAAGGGTATTTATGAATTCGAGGCCTCCAGAGAGTGGGTAAAAGCGATCGCTCCCTATGCCGGATTCATTGGCGGTGCCTTAAGAACGCTGCTGCCGGTGGTGGGTCCCGCTGTGGACGCCTTTTTCGGCCCCAATACCATAGCAGATCTGGGCATAAAGGCTGAGCTGGACCTGATGAAGGAGCTATCTAAAGAGCTGCTGCGCGGCGAAATGGAGATTTCCGAGCCGGGGCTAAAGGAGCAAGGGATAATGAGTGATGCCGAGCGCTCCGGTGTCCTGGCCCTGCACGCCTTGTTGCGGGAAAAGGATCCAACCCATAAGAACTTGGGCCTGAAGCGCCACGCCACCTATACCGGTGATTACCTTTGGCTTTGCCCGAGGCATTATGAAGAGCTTCAGTCGAAGATTCCGGATAAGATCGAGTGAGGGGCAGATATTGTCTGAACCTTGATTACGCTGATTAAATGATTAGCTATGAAAAAAGCAGGTCGCCCACCTTTTGAACTGCCAGGTAGCAATGGGAGCCTGTCTGGCCTCGAAGCCGCCACGGCGGTGAACTACCAGAACCATCCCACTCATAGTCAATCATTTAATCAGCGTAATCATGGTTCAGACAACGAGACGACGCCTTGGGCTAATTCGGTCCGCTCCTTCGGGGCCTTGGGGACCGTCTTAACCACGAAACCCTCTTCCTAAGCTAATGGTATTAACCCATAACCAGCAACGAGCGACCAGCGACCAGCAACAAGCAACAAACAACCCGCAACCCGCCGCATAGAGGACATATCGTGAAAGATCGAAAAAACGGCCCAGATGACGGTTCGAACCTGATCCTGCCCGGAAAGGATTTCGATTACCTGTTAAATTCGATGGACCGCCGGACTTTTTTGAAGGTCATGGCCGCGGCCCCGGTCATCGTTTTGCCGCAGTCCCCGGCGGGGCCGGACAAGGTCCCGAAAAAGCGAAAATTGGCCAAGAAGTCCATGCCCAAGGACGGGATGGCGGCGTTTAAAGTCAACCACAAAGAGGTCAGCCTGACCGTCGACCCCTATCGGCCGCTGTTGAACGTCCTGCGGGAAGAGCTGAGCCTGACCGGGGCCAAGTGCGGTTGCGGCCAGGGGTTTTGTGGGGCTTGTACGGTATTGGTGGATGATGTCCCGGTCCGGTCGTGCATTACCCCGGTGGGGTTGGTGGACGGCCGGCGGGTCATGACCATCGAGGGCCTGGCCGATGATGACCAGATGATCCGCCTGCAAAATTCATTTATGGATTGCGGCGCCTTGCAGTGTGGATTCTGTTCCCCCGGCTTTATGGTGGAGGCCCTGGCCTTGTTAATCCGGAACCCGCGGCCGACCATGGATGACATTATGGACGCCCTAGACGGCCACTACTGCCGCTGCACCGGATATAACAAGATCATCAAAGCCGTCCGGGTGGCCGCCTTTCCCGGCGAGCGGCGCAAGATAATGTCCAATTCCAAATACTTCTGTATAGGGAGTCCCTATCTGGACGTCACCGGTCTGGACAAGGCTGCCGGGAAACTGCGTTACGCCGCGGATCACACCACCGCCGGAACGCTCTGGGGCAAAATCCTCTGGAGCGCCCACCCCCGAGCCAAAATAACCAGCATGTCCACCAAACCGTCCTTCAAGGTCCCCGGTGTGCTCAAAGTCATCACCGCCTGGGACCTCCCCGCGGCCAAACTGCGCGGCCCGATCATCCAGGATCAGCCGGTCCTGGCCGATGTCCAGGTGAATTGCCTATCCGACCCCATCGTCCTGGTTTTGGCTGAAACGGCCGAGGCCGCGGCTAAGGGGGCCGACGCGGTCAAGGTCGATTATGAGGTCCTGGATCCGGTCGTCTCGCCCTGGGAAGCCCTCAAGCCCACTGCACCCAAGCTCCACGAAGGTGGCAATACCGCTGAAAAGATCTTCATCCAGCGGGGCGATATCAATGCCGGGATGGAGCAGGGCGTTCGAGTCCTGGAGTCCGATTACCGGACCCAGCGGGTGGAACATGCCTACCTGGAGACGGAGGCGGCCATGTCCTGGTTGGACCCCCAGGGCCGGGTTTGCCTCATGTCTGCTTCCCAGGCCCCGCATCAATGGCAGGCTCAGATTGCCGCGATGCTGGGCGCGGCTCCCGACGCCGTCCGAGTGGTGACTACGCCGGCCGGCGGGGCCTTTGGCGGAAAGGCCGATTTGACCATCCAGCACCTTTGCGCCATCGGTACGGCTCAAACCAAACGGCCGGTCAAGATCAGCCTGACCAGGGAAGAATCCATCCAAGTCCATCCCAAACGCCACCCCATGACCATTCATCATGCCCTGGCCGCCGGCCGCGATGGCCAGATCACCGGAGTGCGGGCCATGTTCATGGCCGATACGGGGCCCTATCTGTCTCATGGCCGCTGGGTAGCCCAAAATGCGGCTTTTCTGGCCACCGGTCCTTACCGAGTGCCCAATCTGGAAGTGGAAATGGTCATGGTTTACACCAACAATCCCATTTCCGGCACCATGCGCGGGGCCGGCTCGGCCCAGGCGGTGTTCGCCGTGGAATCCCAAATGGACCAGTTGGCCAAGATGATCGGGTGGGATCCGCTGGATTTTCGTATCCGCAATGCCCTGGTGCCGGGTGACAAATCCGGATGCGGCCAGATCATGCCGACCGGTTTCAACCTGGTCCAGTGTTTGGAATTGTTGAGCGAGAAGGTCAGGCGGGATATTCTGCCGACCAGAACCAGGGCCAGGCGAGAAGGGCGGTTCGTGGGCGTGGGGTATGGCGCAGCCTATCTGCCGGTGGGGCTCGGCCGCGGCCTGGACCTGGATGCGACCCAGATCGGACTAAGACTGACCGACCAGGGGAAATTTGAGATGATTATTCCTTCCACCGAACTGGGCCAGGGGGTAATCAGCACTTTGAGCCAGATTGCGGCCGAGACCTTGTCCGTGAACCCGGCCGAGATCACCGTTACCTCTGGAGACACCGGTTCTTTACGCCAGGGACCGCCGACCATGGGGGCCAAGGAGACCTATATCACCGGAAGGGCGGTGGAGAATACGGCCCGGTTGTTGGCGGCCAATGCCATCGCCCTGGTGGTTAAGGTGTCCGGCGGCAATCCAGAGGATTATCGGCTGACGAAAAACGGTCCGGCCAAGAACCGGGGTAATGCCCCAATATGCACCTGGACGGAACTGGCCGGGTGGGCCCAAAAGGCCGGTCAACCGCTGGTCTCCGTGTCGGGCTACGCTCCCGATATGAAGACCGGTTTGCCCCCGGAAAATCTTGATCAGGCTCCGCCGGATTTTAATTTGGCTCCGTCATTTGTGTGTGGGGCCCAGGCCGCCCTGGTGGAGGCTTTTCCGGATGACGGCGGGATCAAGGTCCTTAAGGTCCTGGCCTGTCACGATGTCGGCCGGATGATCAACCCACTCAATGTGGAGGCCCAGGTGGAAGGCGGGGTGATGATGGGCCTGGGTTACGCCCTATCCGAAGAGTTGGTGGTGGAAAAGGGCCGGATCGTGACCAAGGCGCTGTCCGAACTGGGCGTTCCCACCCTGGATCAGGCGGTTGAGATTGACATCACCACGATGGAAGTACCCGATGAACGAGGCCCCTTTGGCGCTAAATCTCTGGGCGAGATTACCTTTGTCCCCACGGCCCCGGCCATCATCAACGCCTTAGCCGACGCCACCGGGATTAGGGTGACCAGTCTTCCCGCGTCTCTGGAGAAGGTCGGGGAGAAGATCCACAATTTGAAGAAGAAGAGGTGAAACGGGCGGGGTGATAAAGATGGTCACTTTCTCCCAGAAGAGAAAATCAGAACCCCTCCGAATCGTGACAACTCGGAGGGGAGTTTTTTCTGTAGCCGGGTGGAGATTAGCTCCAGCAGACCGCCTAATGCAGCCTTCCCAACGACATTTATGATACACTTCCGGCTACCTGAAGTCAATAAAAAATGGAAGCATTAATGTTAAAAAAAGGATCAACCTCCATTCCAGGACCGGTGTGATCGTCTTTGGCTGGACTCAACGCCGACTGGATTATGTCTTTATGAAGACGATGATGCGGCCTGGCCGGTCTAAGTCTTTAGGTTACTTATTAATCCCATACTTACGCATTTTGGAGAACAGGGTGGACCGGTTTAGTTGCAGTAATTCAGCCGCCTTGGTCACGCTCCACTTTGTCTTTTCCAAGACGGACAGGATATAGCCGCGTTGAAATTCATCCCAGGGCAGGATCTGGGCCATGGCCGTGGACATCATCGTCGGACCTCCCGGAGCGGTTTCAACCCAAGCCTCGGCATCTGGAGCCTTCCGGATGGTCCTGATCCGGCTGGGAATATCGGTCGGGGCAATAATGTCGCCGTCTGCGGCCGTGACTAGAATCTGTTTGATCACATTTTCCAATTCTCGGATGTTTCCCGGCCAATGATATTTTTCCATGATTTCATAGGCTTTGATTGAAAATTTGCGCGGCTTCATCCCTATGGCGGCACACTCCCGCTTTAAGAAATGATCGGCCAACAAGGCAAAATCCTCAGCCCGCTCTCGCAATGGTGGCAAATAGATGGGCAGGACATTGAGCCGATAGTAGAGGTCATCCCGGAATCTTCGACTGAAGCTCTTCATAATGCCTCGGGCAAAGCCAAAGGTAATC
>JADFXK010000159.1 GCA_015233625.1 Deltaproteobacteria bacterium
GTCGTTGTCTCGAATACGCGCCATCAGCCATGAAAGAAGGATGGCGGCACATTCCAGGACGCTCGACTTGCCGACACCGTTGATCCCGACCAGGATATTCATCTTGTCGTTGAATTCCAACTTGAGGTCTTCTATGCCTCGAAAGTCTTTGATGCTCAGGCTGGTAAGATAGAAGAAGCTAAGGATTTCCGTTCGAAAACAATTCTTATTTCTGGAGCCGGCTCTGTTAAGATACTGAACAAGTTGATTGAAACGCAAACAAAACTTAGCGATGGTATTGGGAAAACCGCTGCTGCTGCCGCAGAAAAGGCCATAAAACTTATAATCACAGGTATGATTGTCCTTCTTTTTGTCTCTCTTTTGATTGCAATCTGGATTACCCGCAGTCTGTTGGAAAAAATTGGCGCAGAACCGGATTACATCGCCGCTATTGCCGAAAAGGTCGCGGCCGGAGATCTGACAGTTCAATTTGAATCCAACAGAAAGACCGAGACCGGCGTTTATGCCGCCATGAAACGGATGGTCGAAAACATCAAACAAGTGGTTTCGGACGTGCAAAGCGCCTCGGACAACGTCGCCTCCAGCAGCCAACAACTCTCGGCTACAGCCCAGCAGATGTCCCAGGGAGCCCGGCAGACATCTTCAAAAGTGTCATCTGTAGCCACTGCCGCGGGAGAGATGAGTGCGGGTATGGAGTCGGTCGCTGCTGCTGCTGAACAGGCCTTGTCCAATGTCAGCATGGTCTCGTCGGCTACCGAAGAGATGACCGCCACCATCAACGAGATCTCGCAGAACACGGGGAAGACCCGTTCCATAAGTGAACAGGCGGTGGCCAAATCAAAAAACGCCTCGCAAAAGATCGATGATCTTGGCCGGGCGGCCCAAGAGGTCGGCAAGGTTACCGAAACTATCACCGAAATCTCCGAACAGACCAATCTCCTGGCCCTGAACGCGACCATCGAAGCCGCGCGAGCCGGGGAAGCCGGGAAGGGATTTACCGTTGTGGCCAATGAAATTAAAGAACTGGCCAAGCAGACGGCGAAGGCGACCCTGGAAATAAAGAAGAAGATCGAAAGTATTCAGGATTCGACTGTCGGGACAGTTCGGGAGATAGATGGGATCTCGAAAATCATCGTCGAGGTCAACGATATGGTAGCTATAATCGCTACTGCGGTTGAAGAGCAATCGGTAACCACCAAGGAAATTTCCACGAACATCGGCCAGGCATCACAGGGGATCCAGGAGGTTACCGAGAATGTGGTCCAGAGTTCGACTGTGGCTGAAGAAATTGCCCGTGATATTAGCGAGGTCAATCAAGCCGCGAGGGAAATGTCTACCAGCAGTGCAAATGTTGATACCAGTGTGGCAAAGCTTAACGACTTAGCGGTCAGGTTGAAGAATATCTCCGCTAAGTTCAGGGTTTGATAAACGGACAATTATACCCGCTCACAGAACAATATGTCATGTCCCGTTACCTCAACAAGACGACTCCACACCTGGTCGGGTTTATTTTAGGTCTGTTTGAAGGTGTCTTCAGTTTAGCGAAGAGACCACCGGGGATGAAACCTCTTCCCTGACGCCGGCTGGTCGGCCGAGTGCGCCGGCTCGCAAGCCCTCATTAAATCCCCGACGGAATCCCCTTTTGTAAACGTAGGGCATATCCTTCGTAACCTCCTGGAACAGGGCATCGGTCAGGCCGTCAGCCGCATATCTGGACCCGACAGGAGAGTTTTGTGACTGATAGGCCAACTCGTACCCATCCCGATAACCTCGATCGATAAGACCATGGTAGCTCCGAGTACCGAAGAATGTCAGGGAGGCGACCATGATCAGGAAAGCCCCGACCATAAAAAAACGGCGCCAGTAAGCATCTTTTTCCTCCCGATTCAACGGCCTGACACGTTTCTTGGCGATCCTATAAGACTTCCTTTTGTCCCTGATCAGAGACATCCTTTCGGCGACGATGTGTAGCATAGTCATCCCCTGAGATCTTACCCAGATTCAACGTTCCGTTCACCTTCGCCCCATTTTCCCCAACCTCCCACCGTCGGTCAGCTCCGGCAGGTCATTTCTTTATTCCTAGATTCCATTGATACTCGTTTCCATATTCCAGATAACCGGAAACCAGCTCGACCAGCCCCCAGATAACGTCGAGCGGCAGATGGTCTTCCACCGAGGCGTCAAATCCGATAATCATCCGGGCCTCAAATTCTTCATCCGCCGTGTATAAAATATAAGTCAGCGGGACCTTGGGCAGGGCCGGGATCTCCACCGCGACGTCACCATAAGGTACCGGCTTACCCCCTAAAGCCAATCCAACGCGACGAAACTCCTCGGCCTGGTGTCCATATTTCCTGACCAACCCGCGGGTCGAAAGGGCGTGGGGGCCGACAAAAAACTGAGTCCCACCCTTTAGCTCCTGAGCCGTAACTAACCGACCGGTAACTTTTTTATAATCAGCATGGAGCAGATACATAACCATCACCAGTCCGTCCAGGAAAGGGACCGGTTGGTTTTCAGGAAGTGTGACCACCTCGCGGGCCCAGGGATTGACCAGATAATCGCGGCCGGCCAGGGACAGGGAGAAGCCGGCTTCCGGATGATAGACGGCCAGGCTCCGCAGAGCCACGTCCTCAGGAGTGCGGGCGGATAATTCTTCAAAGTGCTCCGGACGCAACTTGTCGTAATAAGACTTTCTTTGTTGTGATTCCTGATTAATCACCGGAGGTAATTTCCTTAGAAAAATTCCTGTTTCCATGGCGGGGATGAAAAAGACTTCATCAGATGATCAGGTGAGCCTAGGCCCCGGTTGTTCTACCTGCCATCATGCTTCAAATTGGAGGTTGATAATGAATTCTTTGATGGCCTGTTGGCCACTTTTGTCCATATCCAATATCATTTCGATAACTTTTAGCAACTCCGGGCCATTTTGCAGGTTAGTCAAGAGTCTGATGGCTTCAGCCGCGGCAATCACGCGCAGATAGTTTTTAACCTGGGTCTGATGGCAGGTTAAGGCCGCCAGTTCCTCTGGAGCATCTCCTTCTTTAACCGGAGGTTCGGGCGCCGGCCCAGGCTTAACAGGTGGCTCTTTGATCACTTCGGGAACAGTTGCCGGTACGGTGGCGGACGCCGGTTCCGGCTTGGCGGCAGGAACAGGCGCCGGACCAGGTGCAACAGATGGCTGTGCTTCAACTCTCGTCAGTTCCGGCTTGGCGACGGGAACAATTACCGGACCAGGTGCAGATGGTTGTGGGTCAACTCTGACCGGTTCCGGCGCCTTAGCCTGGCTAAATAAACTATCGATGTCACCCTGGTCCAGGGCGATACTTCCTTCTTTGGGGCCCTTACTGGGCGGTGGCGGCGGAGGTGGACTGGGGGTGATAGCCGCACTCGTCCCGAATAGTGAATCTATATCGTTCTGATCAAGTATTTCGCTCATATATTGACGCCTCCCAAAACGGATAATGAGGGGTCGGTGATTTATGGCCGATTATTCCGGTTTGCTTACCCAGAGTCTGATTTCCGCCAGTCCCTTTTCCGGCCAGGCGGGGTCCAACCTTTGGTGGATAAAATCGCCGTACAAGTGATCGATGATTTGAAATAGCTCAGTGAGGTAACCGACCCGAAGAAAAAATTCAGCCTCTTCGTCGTCGGTATCAACCGGTCCCCCTTTGGGTAGGTTGACGGATTGAAAGTCAAGAGAATCTCCCTTAATGGTGAAAGACCATTCTTTAGTATCTTGACTTAACCTGATGCGAACCTCTTTGACTTTCTTGCCTTCCCGCAAAGCCAACCGGGCTTCTTTTAATTCAGAGTTTAACCCGCGGCACAGGACTGTCTCGGTGAAGTCGCCTTCGCCGGATTCCATCAGGGCGCGGCGTTCAAAGGTGAGGTCCAGGTCTCCCATTTCAGGGATGAACACCGAGCCACCCCGCTGTTCACTCTGATACCAAAGCCAAGTTAAGAACTCTCGACCCAGGAAATATGCTTTTTCTTGTTCCGCCAATGTTGTCATTCCTCCCTGGTCGCCGTTGAGTAGACGTCTTGGCTCAGATCATCGAGCCCACCATCGGCCAATTGAGCGGCCGCCATATTCAGGGCCAGTTGACCCGGTGTCATCGGTTGCAGCGTCAGATCGAAGGTCTGACGAAATAATTCTTCAATTATTTTCCTGACCTGGTTGCGTAAACAAAAGAGCAAGAGCCAGGCTTCCTGGTAATTCCAGAGGATATCAAAAACGGCCGGAACGGGCATGGTCTTGGTTAGAAGGTCCAGCTTGACCTTTTCCTTAATCTCTTCTTTTTCCCTTTTTGACAACCGCTTACGCTCCTCCTGCCGCAGCTTTTCGTTTATTTCCGCCTCCACATGACGCTTGAACAATGCGGCCGGCACTGTCCGCGTATCCAGACGGAGACTGAAGGTCACGTATGCCCCTCGAGAATAGTTGGCATAGGAAAATTCCCTGTCAAACATGTTCCCCAGCCCTACCCAGCCGGCAGACATCTCATCGGCACTTCCGTCAATATCTTGAAAAGAATATGCCTTAATTTTCTTGTCTACAAAATCCCAAAATACTTCGGGCAATTCCCCCAATACCTGATACCGGCAGAAGCCGGCACTCCCAGACAACAGACCCATATTTGACTCCATCCTGTTAGGCCCTCTTAATTGCAAAGACGTGGACCTTATATTCTTCAGTACCGGACTTCAGACGATTAGGCAAACTGGCCACCTTGAATCTCTTGCCCAGTAGCTTAAAAAATCCGGCGCAGGGCCGATCCATACCCTGGGCCAGATAAATAACCCCGTCGTCCGTCAACAGCCGGTCAATCAAGGCGACCAACGGTGGGAAGACCGACTTCTCATATAATATCTCAGACCCGATAATCATACTGAATTTCTGGTCCATATCTGGATCCATCCAATCCAACCGACGGACCGTCACATTGGTTAATTTATTTTCAGCAATGTTGAGTCGGGCAAAATCCAGGGCTTCATCTTCCAAATCAGTCAAAATAACCTGATGGCCAAAGGAGGAGGCGAAGAGACCCGTTACGCCCATGCCCGCACCCAGTTCCAATATCGGTTTGGCCGGATCGGGAGGGATCATGGACATAAACCGGGCCAGGATCAGGTTCGCTTCCCAAATCCGGGTCCAGAAAGGGAAGATCGTTTGACCTCGTTGCCATTTATCGATAACATCTTCAAGGTGCTTGGTTTCTTCTTTAACCTGGAGAAATTTTAAGGTCGTGTCGGCCACCCGAATGGTGGTAAAAAATGTTCCGTACTTTTCGTTGATTTTTTGAAGTAATAATCCGTTATCCGTCATTATCTACTCTTTCCGTCGAATTAAGGAAGCTGGTGATTTGTATTATAAGATTGTCGTCGCCCTATTCCAGCCGATCAAGCTCCGGGAAGCATCTCACAACCACAAAGTCTTCGGCTGTCGCGCAGCATAATGATTATTTCGTCATTATTCAAGAAAAACCTGAAGGCGTGACAGGGGAAAAGCATGAAATATTTTTTGTAAGAGTATTCTCTGGGCAAACAGAGGGGTGTCTTAAATATAAGAGAAGCAGATCAGATTAACCGGGGAAAGCGATGCGGCGAATAGAAACGGGGTGCCCGGCCTTGCCGAAATTAAAGCTAAGTATGGGTAATCTTATTACTCAGAACTGTCGCCCTGGGCTAATCTGGTCCGTTTCTTCCGAGTTTATTTGGGGTTAGCTGTCTTTAACATATTTCATGCGTTTGCCTTGCCCTGTTCATATTGAAATATCGCGCCCCTCAAAAAAAAAACATGCGCCTGCCCTGCCTCCAGTTCATTTAAGGTTTTATTTCTTTCTTAAATTATGATAGGCTTTGCTCTCTTATCAAAATAATAACAGCACTGTGAAACCACGAACGCAACCGGAGGAACACTATGGCGAAGTCGGCTCACAAGTATGTTTATAATTTTAAGGAAGGCGATGGAAAAAACAAAAGGCTCTTGGGGTGCAAAGGGGCCAACCTATGCGAGATGACCCAGATGGGGCTTTCCGTTCCGCCTGGATTTGTGATCACCACGGAGGCTTGCCTGCAATACTACGAACAAGGCAAGAATATGCCGGCCGGATTGATGGACGAAATCAAAAAAGAAATGGCTGTGGTAGAAAAAACCACAGGCAAGTCTTTCGGTGACCCCAAAAATCCACTATTAGTGTCGGTCCGCCCCGGAGGCGCCATGCCGATGCCGGGCATAATGGACACGGTATTGAATCTCGGTTTAAACGATGAAACGGTCAAGGCCCTGGCTACCCTGACCAATAACGAACGATTCGCCTATGACGCTTATCGTCGTCTACTCCAGTTGTTCGGCCAGGTGGCCCTGGGGATTGATGGTGAATTCGACAGCATTATGTCAGCGGCCAAACAAGCCCTAAACACCACAGATGAAACCAAACTAACCGCCGCCGATATGAAACGGATTAGCGAGGACTTTAAGGCGGTTATTCAAAGCCAAACCAAGACCGATTTTCCCCAAGATCCTTATACCCAGTTAGAAATGGCCATAAAGGCCGTGTTTGGCTCCTGGATGGGGAAACGGGCGGCGGACCACCGACGGGAATTCAATATCACCCCCGACATGGCTAATGGTACTGCGGTTAACATCTGCACGATGGTTTTCGGCAATATGGGCAATGACAGTTGTACCGGCGTGGCCTTCACCAGGAATCCAGCCACCGGTGAAAATAGGCTGTTCGGAACATACCTGACCAACGCCCAGGGAAAAGACGTGGTCGCCAGCATCAGGACGCCCAAAGAAATCCAAAAACTCCGACGTGAGATGCCCAAGGTCTATAAAGAATTAGAAGATCTCCGACACGCCCTGGAAAATCACTTCCGGGAAGTCCAGGATTTCGAATTCACGGTGGAAAAGAAAAAGCTCTACGCGCTCCAAACCAGAAATGGCAAAATGAGTGCCTGGGCCCGGGTCAAGACATGCAATGACATGGTCAATGAAGCCTTGATGACTGAAGATGAAGCTATCCTCCGAGTTGATCCCAAACAACTCGAGCAACTTTTACATCCCGCCATTGATAAGTCGACCGGGGCCAAGCCGGTTTGCAAGGGCATTGGAGGTTCTCCTGGAGCGGCCTCGGGCAAGGTTATGTTTGATGTTGACCGAGCGGAACAGGCGGGTAAAGCCGGCGAAAAAGTGATTTTGGTCCGAGACGAGGCCAAATCGAGCGATATCTACGGCTTCTTTGCCTCTCAGGGTATACTGACCAGCCGGGGGGAAAAGACATCCCAGGTCGCCGTGGTCGCCCGAGAGATGGGCAAGCCTTATGTCTGCGGATGCAAGGACCTGGTTATCGACTTTCGGGCGCGTACGGCCAAGATCGGCAAGCAGTCGGTCCAGGAAGGCGATATCATAACTATAGACGGCGCCAATGGGACTGTTTATATGGACACCGTGCCCACGGTGGAGTCGGAATTCGTCGGGGATATGCTGACCCTGCTCCACTGGGCCGACGACATTGCCACCCTGGGCGTCATGGCCAACGCCGATACCCCTGAAATGGCCCAAAAGGCCAGAAGCTATGGGGCCCAGGGCATTGGCCTGTGCCGCACCGAACGCATGTTCAATCACCCGTCCCGGCTGCCTGTGGTCCGGGAAATGATTCTGGCCAACTCACCCAAAGAACGCCAGGCAGCCATTGACAAGCTAATGCCTCTTCAGAAAGAGGACTTCAAAGCAATCTTCCAGGCCATGGAAGGGCTGCCGGTGGCTATTCGGCTCCTGGACCGACCGATTCACGAATTCCTACCCACCCAGGAAGAAGTGATGACGGAGTTGAGCTTGCTTAAAGAGTTTGAGGAGACCATCAATGCCATGGAGGAGTTGCCGGAGGCGATGCGCATCCTTGATCCTTCCCTCCAAAAGTTTATTCCCGGGATCAAGACTACCCTCGAAGCCATTCACAAAATCCGAGAGCAGAATGTCGATAAAAAATTAATCAGATATAAAGAAGAGCTGCTGGCTAAGGTCAAAGCCGTCGCGGAAATTAATCCCATGCTGGGCCACCGGGGTGTCCGGTTGGGGATTTCTTATCCCGAGATCTATGCCATGCAGATCCATGCCATCCTGGAAGCAGTGGCTGAGCTTATCCAGGAGGACCACGATATCAAACCAGAAATTATGGTCCCCCAAGTTTGTACCCTTCAGGAATTGAAATGGGTTCACCGCCTGGTGACGGCCATTAACGACTCGGTGACCAAAAAATACAAGGTTAATATCGCCTTCAAATTCGGGACCATGATCGAAGTCGTCCGGGCCTGCATGCGAGCCGATAAACTGGCCGAGTTAGCTGAATTTTTCTCTTTCGGCACCAATGACTTGACTCAGGCCACTTTTTCCTTTTCCCGAGAAGACGCGGAGAACAAATTCCTGCCGCTTTATAACGAGAACAAGATTCTCCATGACAACCCCTTTGAAATCCTGGACATCCATGGCGTGGGGCGGCTGATGAAGATGACTGTCGAACTTGGCCGAAAAACCAAAAAAGACCTTAAAGTCGGGATCTGCGGGGAACAAAGCGGGCATCCGGATGCCGTCAAATTCTGTCATGCCATCGGGATGACGTACGTTTCTTGTTCCCCTCATCGGGTGCCCATTGCCAGGCTGGCCGCCGCTCAAGCCAAGCTCCTAGAAAAAACTTTAAAGTACGATTGAACAGAGCATTGACGCTGGTTAATGTTCAGACCCATCCCAACCGTTATTCCCGGGGATGCAGCATTTTGCCTCCCCGGGATTTGATCAAAGGATCAGACGTTAATCCGCTTCCAAGACTTCGCGGATAACTGTAAGCATTTTAACCACATTGAACGGCTTGGTCAGAAATGTCTTGGCCCCGGCCGCAATAGCGCTTTCCTTGACTAGCTCGCTGGAAAAACCACTGTAGATGATGACCTTTA